>DASTWT010000059.1:0-2108 GCA_035765815.1 Luteimonas sp.
CGCGCCGGGCCAGGGCCTCACCTACGAGGAGGACACCGGCGACCTCGGCGACGGCTTCTTCTGCCGCTACGGCATGGCGATGCAGACGCTCGCCACGCCGGTCGAGGGCTGCCGCGACGATCCCTTCGGCGACGGCATCGCCCGCGTCGGCCATTCCGGCTCGGCCTACGGCCTGCAGTCCGGGCTCTGGATCGACCGCGACGGCGGCACCGGCGTGGTCTGGTTCGCCACCGGCATGCCGGACGAACGCCTCGGCGGCCGCTCGGCCTTCAGCGCGGTCGAAGAGGCGCTGGCCCACTGATCGACGGCGTGCGGCAGGCCTGCCGGACCTGTTGACAGCCCCGATGGTTAGCGTACACTAACGGTTAGTGAAAACTAACCTAAAGCCCCGCGTGCTCGCCCTGGCCGATCCGACCCGGCTTGCGATCCTGGAACGCCTGGCGGAAGCCGGCCGGCCGCTGGCCGTGGTGGACATCGCCAGCGGACTGCCGGTGACCCGCTCGGCCGTCTCCCAGCACCTCAAGGTGCTCAAGCTCGCCGGCCTGGTGGTCGACCGGCCGGCCGCCAACCGCCGCCTCTACCGGATCGAACCGCAGGGGCTGGCCGAGCTGCGCGACTACTTCGACGATTTCTGGCGCGACGCCCTGTCCGCCTTCAAGCAAGCCGCCGAAACCCCGGAGGACACGCCATGAACGATCCCGCCATGGACCGACCCGCCCTGCGCCAACCGGCACCCGCCGCCGCGCAGGCGATCCCGCCCGTCCGCCACACGCTCGTGGTCGAAGCCTCGCGCGAGCGCGCCTTCGAAGTCTTCACCCGCGGCATGGGCCGTTGGTGGCCTCGCGACCATCACATCGGCAAGGCGCCGATGCGGGAAGTGGTCGTGGAACCGCGCGTGGGCGGCCGCATGTTCGAACGCGGCGAAGACGGCAGCGAATGCGACTGGGGCCGCGTGCTCGCGTGGGACCCGCCGTCGCGCTTCGTCGCCTCCTGGCAGATCGGCGGCGACTGGCAGTTCGATCCCGACCCGGCGCACGGCAGCGAGTACGAGGTGCGCTTCATCGAGGAAACGCCGACCCGCACGCGCGTCGAATTCGAGCACCGCAACTTCGAGCGCCACGGCGCGGGCGGCCAGGCGCTGCACGACGGCGTCGAGAACGGCTGGCCGGGCGTGCTCGCGCATTACGCGGCGCTCGTCTCGCAGCCCGTCGCCGCGGGAGACGCCGCATGAACGCCGCACATCCCGTCGCCGCTGCGGCCATGCTGCTGGCCGCGTTGGCGGTACCGCCCTCGCCCGTCCGCCCGCAGGACGCCGACGCGGGCCGCCAGGTGGAAGACAGCGTCGCCGCGCTGCTCGCCGCGTACGCCGCGGACGAACCCGACAAGGTGCTGGCCATGGTCGATCCGCGCGGTTTCGCGGTGTACGGCAGCGACGTGGCGGAAGTCGTGCGCACGCCGGCGGAGCTGCGGCAGCTGATGGCCGACGACTTCGCGCTGTGGAAGACCGCGGGCTTCGGCACGCCGGCCAACCTCGACATCCGGGTCGACGGCGCGACCACCAGCGCGTTCTTCGACGTGCCCTTCTCGGCCGGCGGCGCGCCGCCGGTGACGGTGCGCTTCGCCACCACCTGGCACCGCGACGGCGACGCGTGGCGGCTGATGCAGGCCGCCAACGTCGTGCCCACCACCGGTTCGTCCGCGCACGCGCTGGCGACCCACTGACGACCCCGGAGGACGCGATGGCAGGATCCGAATTCCGCTACACCACCTACATCCGGACGACGCCCGCGGAACTGTGGGCGGCGCTCGTGGACCCGGAACGCATACGGCAATACTGGTTCGGCGTGCGCTCCGAGAGCGACTTCACCCCCGGCGCGGCATGGAGGAACGTCTCGCCCGGCGGCGAGGTGCTCGACGACGGCGAGATCGTCGACGCCGAGCCGCAGCGCAGGCTGTCGATCCGCTGGCGGCACCGGCTCAAGCCGGAGCTCGTGGCCGAAGGCGATTCGCTCTGCACGATGGAGCTGGAACCCGTGGAGGGCGCCGTGCGCCTGACGATCCGGCACGCCAGCGAACGGGACGCGTCCCGGCTGGTCGAGGCGGTGTCC
>DASTWT010000060.1:0-9083 GCA_035765815.1 Luteimonas sp.
AGGCCTTCCTCGTGCAGGCGCACGAAGGCCTCGACCACCGCTTCGGCCGCGGCCGGGTCCATCGTGAACATGCTGCGCGACCAGTCGGCGGAGGTGCCGAGGCGGCGCATCTGCCGCTCGATGGTGTCGCCCGACTGCGCCTTCCACTCCCACACGCGCTCGATGAACGCGTCGCGGCCGAGCGAATCGCGGGTCTCGCCCTTGCCCTCGATCGCGAGGTTGCGCGACACCACCATCTCGGTCGCGATGCCGGCGTGGTCGGTGCCGACCTGCCACAGCGTGTCGAATCCGCGCATGCGGTGGTAGCGCACCAGCGCGTCCATCAGCGTCTGCTGGAACGCGTGGCCCATGTGCAGCGTGCCGGTCACGTTCGGCGGCGGCAGCAGGATCGTGTACGGCTCGCCGGCCCCGCTCGGCGCGAACGCGCCGCTGCTTTCCCACTGCGCGTACAGGCGGGATTCGAAGGTGGTGGGGTCGTAGCCGGTGGCGAGGGTGCTCATCTGGTGCCAGTGTTCACATGTCGAATTTGTTGACGTCCAGGCCGCGCGCCTTGTAAGCCTTCCAGCGCTCGCGCAGCGGTCCGCGCGCGGATTCGTCGGCGGGCACGACCTCGAGCACGCGCTCGAACGCGCCGTCGACGGCCTCGTCGCGCAGGTTCAGCACCAGCGGCCGCAGCGGCACGTCCATGTCGGGCGTGGCGATCAGCACCGGCGCGAGCTCGTCCTCCTCGTCGCCGGCGATCTGGTGGGCGACGTAGGCGTCGTCGTCGAAGGCCCACAGGAGGTCGTCGAGTTCCTCGGCCTGCGCGCGGTCGCGCGCCAGCACCAGCGCCGGCTGCCCGGAATCGTGCGCCTTGCGCGCGAGCTCGCACACGAGGCGCAGCGGTTCCGCGCGGAAGCGCGGCTTGCCGATCAGGTAGAAGTCGGCGCGCGCCACCCGGCGGTCAGCCCGCGCGGTCCAGCAGCCACTGCGCGAGCATCCCGACCGGGCGGCCGGTGGCCATGCCCATCTTGCCGTCGCCGTTGGAGACACCGGCGATGTCGAGGTGGGCCCAGCGCTGGCCTTCGGTGAAGCGCGAGAGGAAGCAGCCGGCGGTGATCGCGCCGGCCCAGCGGCCGCCGATGTTGTAGACGTCGGCGAACTGCGAATCGAGCATGCCCTGGTATTCGTCCCACAGCGGCAGCGGCCAGGCCCGGTCGAACGTGGCCTCGCCGGCGGCGACGAGTTCGGCCGACAGGTCGTCGTGCTTGCTCATCAGCCCGGTGGCGTACTTGCCGAGCGCGACCACGCAGGCGCCGGTCAGCGTCGCCACGTCGAGCAGCGCGACCGGCTCGAAGCGCTGCGCGTAGGTCAGCGCGTCGCACAGGATCAGGCGGCCCTCGGCGTCGGTGTTGCCGACCTCGATGGTCTTGCCCGACATCGAGGTGAGCACGTCGGACGGGCGGTAGCTGTCGCCGTCGGGCATGTTCTCGACGGCGGCCGCGATGCACACCAGGTTCACCGGGAGCTGCATGCCGACGGCGGCGACGAAGGCGCCCATCACGGACGCCGCGCCGCACATGTCGTACTTCATCTCCTCGATCCCGCCCTGGGTCTTGAGGTTGATGCCGCCGGTGTCGAAGGTGATGCCCTTGCCGACGAGGACGTAGGGCTTCGCGCCGGGCGTGCCGCCGTCGTACTTCAGCACCACGAGCTTGGGCTCGTTGGCCGAGCCGCGCGACACCGCGAGCAGCGAGCCCATGCCGAGTTCCTGCATCTGCGCGCGGCCGAGCACCTCGCACGAGACCTTGCCGCCGACGCGCTCGGCGAACTCGCGGCCCTGCCGGGCGACGTAGCCCGGGTTGCAGATGTTCGGCGGCAGGTTGCCGAGCTCGCGCGCGAAGGCGACGCCGGCGGCGATCGCGACGCCCTGCGCGAGCGCGCGCTCGTCCGTGCCGGCGAGGGCGACGGCTTCCAGGCCCTTCTCCTCGCGCTTCTTGTTCTTCGCGCCCAGGGTGGCGGTGTAGCGGTAGCAGGCGTGGTCCGCTGCGATCGCGGCCTGGCGGAGGTTCCAGGCGGCGTCGCGGCCGGCGACCGCGGTCTCGGTGAGCGTCAGCAGCGCCTTGCGCACCGGGCCGGTCTTCAGCGCGCGGGCCGCGTCGCCGATCGCCTTCAGGTACTGCGCGGTGCCGTACTTGCCCGGCTCGCCGAGCCCGACCACCAGCACGCGCGGCGCCTTCACGCCGGGCAGGTCGTGCAGCGTCGAGACCTTGCCCGTCTTGCCGCTGAGGTCGCCGCGCTCGAGCAGGGCCTTCAGGCGCCCGCCGCTGGCGGCGTCGACGGCCTGCGCGGCGGGGGTGAGGCTGGCGTCGGCCCAGGCGCCGACCACGACGCAATCGGTGGCCGCGCTGGCGGGGGCTTCCTGGCTGAGGCTGAATTCGAGGGGCATGCGGGGTTCCGGAGCGGCCTTGGGCCTTGCGTACAATGGGGGAAATGTCCGCGTCACGCGGACGAACCCATGATTTTAAGCCAAGCAGCGCCCCCGCGCCGCCGCTCCCCCGAGGCCCGATGCCACAGCTGGACCGCTACCTGCTGCGCGAATTCGCCCAGGCGACCCTGGCCACCGTGGTCGTGCTGCTGATGGTCAGCGTCGGCGCGCTGTTCGCGAACGTGCTCGGCCAGATCGCCGGCGGCAAGGTGCCGGCCGGGATGATGATGGCCCAGCTGGGCCTGCAGACCATCCGCTACCTGCCGCTGATCCTGCCGCTGGCGCTGATGATCGGCCTGCTGCTGTCGGTCGGCCGCCTGTACCGCGACGCCGAGATGCCGGTGCTGGCCTCGGTCGGCATCGGCCCGCGCCGGTTGTTGCGGCCGCTGCTGCTGCTGGTCGTGCCGGTGGTCGCGGTGATCGCGGCGTGCTCGCTGTGGCTGGGCCCGCTGGCCAAGGCCACCTCGGTGCGGATGATCGCCGAGAGCAGCCGCAACGTCCTGGTCGCCGGCCTCGAGCCGGGCCGCTTCACCGAGCTGCCGGGCGGCGGCGGCGTGGTCTACGTCGGCGAGATGTCGACCGACGGCCGGCAGATGAAACGGATCTTCGTCTACCGCCAGTCCGGCGACCGCCTCGACGTGACCACCGCGCGCAGCGCCACGGCCACCCGCGACGGCGACCGCCGCTACCTGCGCCTGGACGACGGCTTCCGCGTCGAGGGCCCGCGCGAGGTCGGCCGCGACTTCAGGCTCATGCGCTACGCCAGCAACGACGTGCTGCTGCCGCAGGGCGAACCCACGCGCGACGCCGGCCGCGACCCACAGGCGATGACCACGCCGGCGCTGCTCCAGGATGCGCGCCGCGAGGCCCAGGCGCAGGTGCACTACCGGATCGCGCCGCCGCTGCTCGCGCTCGCGTTCGCGCTGCTGGCGGTGCCGCTCGCGCGCAGCTCGCCGCGGCAGGCGCGCTACGGCCGCGTGGTGCTCGGTTTCCTCGCCTACCTGGTCGGCATGAACCTGACGATGCTCGGCACCGAGTGGCTGGCCGACGGCAAGATCCCGATGCCGGCCGGGTTGTGGTGGCTGGTGCTGCCGCTGCTCGCGCTCGCGTCGTGGATGTACTTCCGCGACGGCCGCTCCGGCTTCGGCCGCCGCCGGAGGCCCGCATGACTGCGTTCCCCAAGGTGCACGACCTCTACGTCGGCCGCGTCGTGCTCGGCACCGTGCTCGCCACCTGGGCGGTGCTGCTGGGCCTGGACTTCATCATCGGCGGCCTGATGACCGAGCTCGGCGACGTCGGCCAGGGCAACTACGGCTTCGGCTCCGCCGTGGTGTACGTGCTGTACACGATGCCGCGCCGCGCCTACTTCCTGTTCCCGACCGCGGCCGTGATCGGCACGCTGATGGGCCTCGGCCAGCTCGCCGCGACGTCCGAGCTCACCGCGCTGCGCGCGCTCGGCCTCTCGCGCCGCCGGCTCGGCCTCGCGGTGGCGATGGCGCTGGCGGTGCTCACCGCGCTGATGGTGGCGAACGGCGAGACCGCTGCGCCGTGGGGCCAGCGCCAGGCCGACGCGCTCAAGGCGTCGGCGCGCTCGAAGGACCTGATCGTCGCCCGCTACTCCGGCCTGTGGGCCCGCGAAGGCAACACCTTCCTCAACGCCGGCGGCGGCGAGGAGCGCGGCAAGGACGGCCGCACCTGGCTCGAACTGCAGGACGTGCACCTGTACGAATTCGACGACGCCGGCCGCCTGGAATCGATCGCGCGCGCCGCCACCGCCGAGCACCGCCCGGGCGGCTGGCTGCTGCACGACGTGCGGCGCACCTGGTTCGAGGCGAAATCGGTCACCCAGACCGACGCGATCGAGGAGCGCTGGGACTCGCGCCTGGACGACACCGCGCTCGCGGCGAGCGTCATCAAGCCGGCGGCGCTGTCCTCGTCGGCGCTGCGCACCAGCATCGAGTACCGCAAGCGCAACGGCCTGGACGCGAGCGAATACGAGGAGCCCTACTGGGGCCGCTGGTTCTACGCGTTCAACGTGCTCGCGCTGTGCCTGGCGGCGGTGCCGTTCGCGTTCGGCACGCTGCGCAGCGGCGGGCTGGGGCGGCGGCTGTTCGTGGGCATCGTGTTCGCGCTCGGGTTCTGGCTGCTGCAGACGCAGTTCGTGCGGATGGCGGGCGTGTTCCATTTCGACTTCCGGCTGGCGTACCTGCTGCCGCCGGTGCTCATGCTCGGCGCCTCCGCCGTCCTCTTCCAGCGCCGCTCCGGATAGTCCTCGCCGGGTTCTTCGCTTCGGAGCGGGCGGCGGGAGCGTGCGTGGAATTCCGGGGGACGCCGCAAGTACGTCCATGTAGGCTCCGTGGCGCCCCAGCCCGAATCGAAGTTCGCTTATGGAACCAGCCCCGAAGCAAGTCCTCCGGCGCGCGATATGCTTTGGGGATGAACGTCGAAGTCGAAGTCGAGGAGCGGAAGGCGCGGGCGCTGGTCGGCTGGCGGCTGCTGGCGCTCGCCTATGACGCCCTCCCGGTGCTCGCGCTGTGGATGCTCGTGTCGGCCGCGTTCACCCTCGGCTACACCTTCATCGGCCACCACGACCCGCACCAGAACATCCGCCCGTTCTCGCCGCTCGCCTGGCTGCTGTGGGCGTGCTGCTGGGTCGCGTCGGGCGCGTACGCGGTGCTGAGCTGGCGCGGCGGCGGGCAGACGCTGGGCATGCGGCCATGGCGGCTTCGCGTGTCGGCCGCGGACGGCAACGCGCCGGGCTGGCGCGCGCTCGCGATCCGCTACGCGGTGGGCACGCTGTCGCTGCTCGCCGCGGGCGCCGGGTTCTGGTGGGCGTGGCTGGACCGCGACGCGCTGGCGTGGCACGACCGCGCGAGCGAAACGCGCATGGCGCGGCTGCCGAAGCGGCCGCGCGGCGGCTGAGATGGCCGCGCGCGGCACGCCCGCGGACCGCCGGCGCGACGCGCAGGCGTTGCCGCCGCTCGGCGACGCCGACGCGGCCGCGATCGAGGCGTTCCTCGACGCCACCTGGGCCGAATCCGGCCTCGCACGGCAGTCGCTGGCGAGCTACCGCCGCGACCTCGAAGGCTTCGCGCGCTGGCGCAACGGCGCCGGCGGCGGGCTCGCGGGCGCCGACCGCGCCGCGCTGTTCGACTATCTCGCCCATCGCACCGGCGCCGGCTACTCGCCGCGCAGCAACGCGCGCCTGTTGTCCGCGCTGCGCGCCTTCTTCGCGCACGCCGTGCGCCGCGGCGCGCGCGCCGACGATCCCTGCGCACAGCTCGAGACGCCGCGCCTGCCGCGGCTGCTGCCCAAGGCGCTGCCCGAAAGCCAGGTCGACGCGCTGCTCGCCGCGCCGGACGCGGCGACACCCGCGGGCCTGCGCGATCGCGCGATGCTCGAGCTGATGTACGCCTGCGGGCTGCGCGTGAGCGAGCTCGTCGGCCTGCCCGCGGTCGCGGTGAACCTGCGCCAGGGCGTGCTGCGGGTCACCGGCAAGGGCAGCCGCGAGCGGCTGGTGCCGCTGGGCGAGGAGGCGCGGCACTGGCTGCAGCGCTACCTCGACGACGCCAGGCCGGTGTTCGCCGGCAAGCGCGCGCCCACGCCGCTGTTCCTGGCCGCGTCGGGCGAGGGCTTGACCCGGCAGGCGTTCTGGACGCTGGTGAAGCGCTACGCGGCCGCGGCCGGGATCGATCCGGCGCGGGTCAGCCCGCACGGCCTGCGCCACAGCTTCGCGACCCACCTGCTCAACCACGGCGCCGACCTGCGCGCGCTGCAGATGCTGCTGGGCCACAGCTCGCTGTCGACCACGCAGATCTACACGCTGGTCGCGCGCGAGCACCTCAAGCGCCTGCACGGACAGCACCATCCGCGCGCCTGAACGCCCCGACGGGCGGCCGGAAAAGCGGGCCGGGCGGCCGCGGCGGGTGTGCGACAATCGCGCCATGAAAATCGCGTCCGTGAAGCCCCGCACCATGAAGACCGTCGCCACCCTGGTCCTGTCCGCCGCCGGTCTCGCCAGCCTCGGCGCCTGCGCGCAGGAGCCCTCGCCCGCCGCGGCCGCTGCCCAGGCCGGCAAGGCGCCGGCCGCCGCCGAGCCGGGCAAGGCCCCGGACGTCGTGGCCGGCAGCCCCGCGGCCCAGGCCCGCGACGCGCTGCGCTCGATCAATCCGCAGGTCGAGATCGAAAGCATCGCGCCCGCGCCGATCCCCGGCTTCCAGCAGGTGATCGTCGGCGGCCAGGTGGTCTACGTCAGCAACGACGGCAAGTACCTGATGCAGGGCACGCTGTACGACGTGGCCGGCCGCCGCGACATGGCCGACAGCGCGCTGAAGAAGCTGCGCAGCGACCTGATCGCGTCGGTGCCGGCGTCGGACCGCATCGTGTTCGCGCCGCGCGACCCGAAGTACACGGTGACGGTGTTCACCGACGTCGAATGCGGCTACTGCCGCAAGTTCCACTCGGAGATCGCCGAGTACAACAAGCTCGGCATCGCCGTGCAGTACCTGGCGTTCCCGCGCATGGGCCTGGGCTCCGACGACTTCAGGAAGATGGAAGCGGTGTGGTGCGCGGGCGACAAGCGCAAGGCGCTGACCGACGCGAAGAACGACCGCGAGGTGCCGTTCCGCGCGTGCACCAACCCGGTGACCATGGAATACGAGCTCGGCCGCCGCGCCGGCCTGACCGGGACCCCGATGGTCCTGGCCCCGGACGGCACCCAGCTGGGCGGCTACGTGCCGCCGCAGCAGCTGAAGGAAGCCCTCGACGAACTGGCCAAGGGCCAGCAGCCGGCGGTGAGCGGGGCGGTCGGGCTACAATAAAGGGCCCCGTCCCGAACGGTTCGCACGGTGCCCGCCGGACACCCGCTGGACATGACCAATGTGACAGTGCTCGAGGGCCTTCCGGCCCTCTCGCCGTTCCGCCGCGAGCGGCTCCAGGCCAGGCTCCAGTCCATCGCCCCCGGCCTGCGCATCCTCGGCGCCTGGCACAGCTACTGGATCGAGCCCGAAGCCGGCGCCACGCCCGACCTGGCGACGCTGCAGCGCATCCTCCAGGCCGGACCCGGCTACCAGCCGTTGCAGGACGGCGCGGTGTCGCGCTTCGTCCTCCCGCGCCTGGGCACGATCTCGCCATGGGCGAGCAAGGCCACCGAGCTGCTGCACGGCGCGCGCCTACCGGTGAAGCGCGTGGAGCGCGGCACCCGCATCGACCTCGCCGGCTGGCCGGAAGACGCGGCCACGCGCGCCGCCGTCGCGAAGCTGCTGCACGACCCGATGACCCAGTCGCTGGTCGCCGCCCGCGAGGACGGCGCCGCGCTGTTCGGCGTGCCGCCGCGCGGCGCGCTCGAGCGCATCCCGCTCGCCGGCCTCGAGGAAGCGAACGCGCGCCTCGGCCTGGCGCTGGCCGACGACGAGATCGACTACCTGCGCGCGCGCTTCGGCGACCTGGGCCGCGACCCGAGCGACGTCGAACTGATGATGTTCGCGCAGGCGAATTCCGAGCACTGCCGGCACAAGATCTTCAATGCCGGCTGGACCATCGACGGCGTCGAGCAGGCCGGCGGCAACGGCAAGCCGGTCTCGCTGTTCGGCATGATCCGGCACACGCACGCGACGACGCCGGAGCACACGCTGTCGGCGTACAGTGACAATGCCGCGGTCGTCGCGGGGCTGCCCGCGCGCCGCTACCGCCCGGATCCGCAGACCGGCGAATACCGCGCCGAGGCGCTGGCGGACAGCGCGTTCTGCATCAAGGTCGAAACGCACAACCATCCGACCGCGATCGCGCCGTTCCCCGGCGCGTCGACCGGCGCCGGCGGCGAGATCCGCGACGAGGGCGCGACGGGCCGCGGCGGCAAGCCCAAGGCCGGCCTGACCGGATTCAGCGTGTCCCACCTGCGCATCCCGACGCTGCCGCAGCCGTGGGAGGCGCCGCGCGCGCTGAACCCGCGCATGGCGCCGGCCCTCGAGATCATGCTCGACGGGCCGATCGGCGGCGCCGCGTTCAACAACGAGTTCGGGCGCCCGAACCTGCTCGGCTACTTCCGTTCGTTCGAGCTGCACGAGGCCGACGGCCTGGCGCGCGCCTACGACAAGCCGATCATGCTCGCCGGCGGCCTCGGCGCGGTCGACCGGCCGATGGTCGCCAAGCGCCCGCTGTCGCCGGGCGACGCGGTGATCGTGCTCGGCGGCCCGGCGATGCTGATCGGCCTCGGCGGCGGCGCCGCGAGCTCGGTCGCGTCCGGCGAGAGCGCGGAGGACCTCGATTTCGCCAGCGTGCAGCGCGACAACCCCGAGATGGAGCGGCGCTGCCAGGAAGTGATCGACCGCTGCGTCGCGCTCGGCGAGCGCAACCCGATCCTGTCGGTGCACGACGTCGGCGCCGGCGGCCTGTCGAACGCGATCCCGGAGCTGCTGCACGATTCCGGCGTCGGCGGCCTGATCGACCTGGACAAGGTGCCGAGCGACGATCCGTCGCTGTCGCCGCTGCAGTTGTGGTGCAACGAGTCGCAGGAGCGCTACGTGCTGGGCCTGCCGCAGGAACGCGTCGCGGAATTCGCGGCGATCTGCCTGCGCGAGCGCTGCCCGTTCGCCGTGGTCGGCACCGCGACCGCGGA
>DASTWT010000061.1:0-2326 GCA_035765815.1 Luteimonas sp.
GGCTCGACGCGGCCGCGGTCCTCGACCAGGCGGAAGTCGATCTTGCGCTCCTCGAGGCTGGCCTTGAGCACCACGATGCGGACGCGGTCGCCGAGCCGGTATTCGTGGCCGCGGCGCTCGCCGGCCAGGGTCTTGCGCACCGCGTCGAACTGGTAGAAGTCGCGCGGCAGCTGGGTCACGTGCACCAGCCCGTTGACCTTGGACTCGTCGAGTTCGACGAACAGGCCGAAGCTGGTGACGCCACTGATGGTGCCGTCGAACTCGCCGCCGACGTGCTGTTCCATCCAGGCGGCGCGGTAGCGCTCGTCGACCTCGCGCTGCGCCTCGTCGGCGCGGCGCGAACGCTCGGAGCACTGCAGCGACAGGTTGGCCATCGTGTGCGGCGAGTACGCGTACTGGTCCGCGCGCTTGCCGGTCAGCGCGTACTTGATCGCGCGATGCACCAGCAGGTCCGGATAGCGCCGGATCGGCGAGGTGAAGTGCGCGTACGCCGCCAGCGCCAGGCCGAAGTGGCCGATGTTCTCCGGGGCGTACACCGCGAGCGACTGGCTGCGCAGGATCACCGACTCCAGCAGCGCCGCATCGGGACGGTCGCGCACCTTCTCCAGCAGGTTGCGGAAATCCTTCGGCACCACCTTGGCCCACGGCGGCAGCCGCAGCTTGAACTCCTTGAGGAATTCCTCGAGGTCGGCGTACTTGGCTTCCGGCGGCTTGTCGTGGTCGCGGTACGGCGCGGGGATGCCGGCCTCGAGCAGGTATTCGGCGGCCTGCACGTTGGCCGCGATCATGCATTCCTCGATCAGCTTGTGCGCGTCGTTGCGCTGGATCATGCCGGCCTGCGTGACCTCGCCCTGCGGGCCGAGCACGAAGCGCACCTCGCTGGTCTCGAACTCGATCGCGCCGCGCTTCGCGCGTGCCTTGTCGAGGATGCGATAGAGCTGGTGCAGGCGTTGCACCTGCGGCAGCAGCGGGCCGATCTTCGCCAGCGCGGCGTCGCGGTCCTCGTCCGGCACGCCCTCGCCCACCGCGTTCCAGACCTGGGTGTAGGTCAGGCGGACGTGCGAGTTCATCACCGCTTCGTAGAACTTCGCTTCGGTCGGGATGCCGTCGCGCCCGACCTGCATGTCGCTGACGAAGCACAGGCGGTCGACCTTCGGGTTGAGCGAGCAGATCCCGTTGGACAGCGTCTCCGGCAGCATCGGCACCACGAAGCCGGGGAAATACACCGAGGTCGCGCGCTTCTGCGCCTCGTCGTCGAGCGGCGTGCCGGGACGCACGTAATGCGAGACGTCGGCGATGGCGACGATCAGTCGGAAACCATTCCGGTTGGGTTCGCACCAGACGGCGTCGTCGAAATCCTTGGCGTCCTCGCCGTCGATGGTGAGCAGGGGCACGTCGCGCAGGTCGACGCGGCCGCGGATGTCGGCGTCCTGTACCTCCAGCGGCACCGCGGTCGCCTGCGCCAGCACTTCCGGCGGGAATTCGTGCGGGATCTCGTGCCCGTGGATCGCCGCTTCCACCGCGAGCGACGCGGTGAGCTTGTCGCCGAGCACCGCGAGGACGCGGCCGATCGGCGGCTTGCGCGCGTCCGGCGCCTGCACGATCTCGGCGACGACGAGCTGGCCGGGCTTCGCCTCGCGGCCCTCGCCCGGCGGGATCAGCACGTTGCGCTGGATGCGGCGGTCGTCCGGCTCGACATAGCTGATGCCAGCCTCGACGATGAAACGGCCGATGAGCCGGTTGAGCCGGCGCTCGAGCACCTCGACGATCGCGCCTTCGCGGCGGCCGCGGCGGTCCACGCCGGTGACGCTCGCGAGCACGCGGTCGCCGTGCAGCGCCTTGCGCATCTCGTACGGCGGCAGGAACAGGTCGTCGCCCTCGCCGCTTTCAGGGCGCAGGAAGCCGAAGCCGTCGGGATTGGCGATCACCGTGCCGGCGATCAGGTTCTGGTTGCGCCCGGCGGGCACGAAACCGCCGCGCCGGTTCTGCAGCAGCTGGCCGTCGCGCAGCATCGCCGACAGCCGCTTGCCGAGCGCGTCGAAACGGTCGGGCGCGGTGAGCGCGAGCTTCTCCGCCAGCGCCTGCGCGTCCATCGGCCCGTCCTGCGCGGCGAGCACCTGCAGGATCATCTCGCGGCTGGCGATCGGCTCGGCATAGCGCGTCGCCTCGCGCGCGGCCTGCGGATCCTCGCGCGGCGGCTGCGGCCGGTCGGCGCCGCGGCCGGTCGCGCCGTGGCCGTGGCCCTTGGCGGCGGAACGTGTACCGCCGCCCATGGCGCGCGCCAGGCCCGGATCGGGGAGCCAGCCCGGCAACGGACGCTTGCCGG
>DASTWT010000062.1:0-11796 GCA_035765815.1 Luteimonas sp.
GGCGCGGGCGTGGTCAACGTCGAGGCGGTCTACGACGGCAGCAAGGCGCGCGCCGCCGACGCGACCGGCAACGACGACGACGGCAACGACAACGACGACGGCGGCTTCCCGGACGACGACGCGGGCGTGCCCGAGATCTTCCGCCGCTTCTTCGGCCCGGACATGCCGTTCAACGGCGCGCCCTTCCGTGGCATGCCGGCTCCGCAGCAGCGCCGCGGCACCTCGCTCGGCAGCGGCTTCATCGCCTCCGCCGACGGCTACGTGCTGACCAACGCGCACGTCGTCGACGACGCCGACAAGGTCACGGTCAAGCTGTCCGACGGTCGCGAGTTCAAGGCCAAGGTCGTCGGCACCGACAGGAAGTCCGACATCGCCCTGCTGAAGATCGACGCCAGCGGCCTGCCCGCTCTGCGCATGGGCGATTCGAAGGACCTCAAGCCGGGCCAGTGGGTGGTGGCGATCGGTTCGCCGTTCGGGCTCGACCACTCGGTGACCGCCGGCATCGTCAGCGCGATCGGCCGCTCGGCCGGCGCAAGCCAGCAGTACGTGCCCTTCATCCAGACCGACGTCGCGATCAACCGCGGCAATTCCGGCGGCCCGCTGCTCAACACGCGCGGCGAGGTGGTCGGCATCAACTCGCAGATCTTCAGCAACTCCGGCGGCTACATGGGCGTGAGCTTCGCGATCCCGATCGACGTCGCGATGAACGCCGTGCACCAGCTCAAGACGACCGGCAAGGTCCAGTACGCGATGCTCGGCGTGCACCTGCAGGCGATCACTTCCGACATCGCGCGGACGATGGACCTGCCCGACACCCGCGGCGCGCTCGTGCCCGAGGTGACGCCCGGCAGCCCGGCGGCGAAGGCCGGCCTGCAGCCGATGGACGTGATCCGCAGCGTCGACGGCCGCGACATCGCCCAGTCCAGCGACCTGCCGCCGATCATCGGCACGATGGCGCCGGGTACGCGCGTGGAACTCGGCGTGCTGCGCGACGGCAAGGCGGTGAAGGTGCCGGTGGTGCTGGCGCCGCTCGACGACAAGCTGCTCGCCGGCGACGCCGCCAACGACGACGAAGGCGACGACGCCATGCCGGGCACCCAGGCGCCGGCGGCCAAGCCCGGCAATGCGCTCGGCCTGGTCGGCGAGGCGCTGGATGCGTCCGACCGCCGCCAGCTCGGCCTCGATCCGGGGCAGGGCGTGGCCCTGTCGCGGGTCACCGGCGAGGCCGCGCGCCGCGCCGGCCTGCGCCCGGGCGACGTGGTCCTGCGCGTCGGCCGCACCGAGGTCGGTTCCCCGGCCGAACTCGATCGCGCCCTGCGCGACGTGAAGGCCGGCGACAGCGTGATGCTGCTGGTGGACCGGGACGGCAGCTCCCTGTTCGTCGCGATCGTTCCGTGAGGGAAGCCGCCGCGCCCGGCATTCGAGGCCGGGCGCGGCGGCCAGCTGCCGGCAGGGCCACGCGGCGCCATGCGATAATGCCGCGTTTGGCCCGGCACACCGGGCGTTTCCAGCCCGGACCGATGCGCAACATCCGCAATTTCTCCATCATCGCCCACGTCGACCACGGCAAGTCGACCCTGGCCGACCGCATCATCCAGCTGTGCGGCGGCCTGACCGAGCGCGAGATGGAAGCGCAGGTGCTCGACAACAACCCGATCGAGCGCGAGCGCGGCATCACCATCAAGGCGCAGTCGGTGTCGCTGCCGTACACCGCGCTCGACGGCCAGGTCTACCAGCTCAACTTCATCGACACCCCGGGCCACGTCGACTTCAGCTACGAGGTCAGCCGCTCGCTCGCCGCCTGCGAGGGCGCGCTGCTCGTGGTCGACGCCGCGCAGGGCGTGGAGGCGCAGTCGGTCGCCAACTGCTACACCGCCGTCGAGCAGGGGCTCGAGGTGGTGCCGGTGCTCAACAAGATCGACCTGCCCACCGCCGACATCGAGCGCGCGAAGTCCGAGATCGAGGCGGTGATCGGCATCGACGCCGAGGACGCGGTCGCGATCAGCGCCAAGACCGGCCTGAACGTGCGCGACGTGCTCGAGGCGATCGTCGCCCGCATCCCGGCGCCGAAGCCGCGCGACACCGACAAGCTGCAGGCGCTGATCATCGACTCGTGGTTCGACAACTACCTCGGCGTGGTCAGCCTCGTGCGCGTCATGCAGGGCGCGATCCGCAAGGGCGACAAGCTGCTGGTGATGTCGACCGGCCGCGCGCACGAAGTCGAGAACGTCGGCGTGTTCACCCCCAAGCGCAAGGTGCTCGACAGGCTCGGCGCGGGCGAGGTGGGCTGGGTCACCGCCAGCATCAAGGACGTGCACGGCGCGCCGGTGGGCGACACGCTCACCCTGGCGAACGATCCGGCGCCGAAGCCGCTGCCCGGTTTCCAGGAGATGCAGCCGCGCGTGTTCGCCGGCCTGTTCCCGGTCGACGCCGAGGACTACCCCGACCTGCGCGAGGCGCTGGAGAAGCTGCGCCTCAACGACGCCGCGCTGCGCTTCGAGCCGGAAAGCTCCGAGGCGATGGGCTTCGGCTTCCGCTGCGGCTTCCTCGGCATGCTGCACATGGAGATCGTGCAGGAGCGCCTGGAGCGCGAGTACGACCTCAACCTGATCACGACCGCGCCGACGGTCGTGTACGAGATCCTGAAGACCGACGGCACCGTGATGCCGCTCGACAACCCGGCCAAGCTCCCCCAGGCGAACCTGGTCGAGGAGGTCCGCGAGCCGATCATCCGCGCCAACATCCTCACGCCGCCGGACTACGTGGGCAACGTGATCACCCTCTGCGAGGAGAAGCGCGGCAGCCAGGTCGGCATCCAGTACCTGGGCAGCCAGGTGCAGGTGAGCTACGAGTTGCCGATGGCGGAAGTGGTGCTCGACTTCTTCGACCGGCTCAAGTCGGTGTCGCGCGGCTACGCCTCGCTCGACTACCACTTCGTGCGCTTCGAGGCGGGCCCGTTCGTGCGCGTGGACACGCTGATCAACGGCGACCGCGTCGATGCGCTGTCCCTGATCACGCATCGCAGCCACGCCGACCGCCGCGGCCGCGAGCTGACCGAGCGCATGCGCGAGCTGATCCCGCGGCAGATGTTCGACGTCGCGATCCAGGCCGCGATCGGCTCGCAGATCATCGCCCGTTCGACGGTCAAGGCGCTGCGCAAGAACGTGCTCGCCAAGTGCTACGGCGGCGACGCGACGCGCAAGAAGAAGCTGCTGGAGAAGCAGAAGGAAGGCAAGAAGCGGATGAAGCAGGTCGGCCGGGTCGAGATCCCGCAGGAGGCCTTCCTCGCCGTGCTCCAGGTCGACAACAAATAAGGACGCCGCATGATGCGCTGGTTCGAAATCGCCCTCGTGGCGCTCACCCTGTTCACCGGCATCGTCTGGGTCGCCGACAAGCTGTGGCTGCGCAAGCGCCGCGAGGCCGCCGCCGGGCTCCTCGAGGTTAAGGAGCCGGTGATCGTCGACTACTCGCGCGCCTTCTTCCCGGTGCTGGCGGTGGTGCTGTGCCTGCGCAGCTGGGTCGCCGAGCCGTTCCGGATCCCGTCGAGCTCGATGATGCCGACCCTCGAGATTGGCGACTTCATCCTCGTCAACAAGTTCGCCTACGGCCTGCGCCTGCCGATCAACAACGCCAAGTTCCTGCCCATCGGCGAGCCCGAGCGTGGCGACGTGGTGGTGTTCCACCCGCCGATGCAGCCCGACCAGGACTGGATCAAGCGCGTGGTCGGCCTGCCGGGCGACACCGTGGCCTACCGCAACGACACCGTCTACCTGAACGGGAAGCCGTTCGCCTACCGCCCGATGGGCCGCTACGTCGGCCGGGGCCAGGGGGCCGAGGCCACCGGCGCCAAAGTGCTGCTCGAGGAGATGCCCGGCCGCCCGCACCAGGTCCTGGAGCGCGACGACACGCCCTTCTTCATCCAGGGCGAGGGCGAATGGACCGTGCCGCCCGGGCACTATTTCGTCATGGGCGACAATCGTGATAATAGCGAGGACAGCCGCTTCTGGCCGGAAGACATGCACTTCCTGCCGGAAGGGAACCTGCGCGGCAAGGCGTTCCTGATCTGGATGCACTGGGACGGCAGCGCGGGCGGCGTCGATTTCTCGAGGCTCGGGCGCAAGATTCCGTAACCGTCGCAACTCCGACACCGCAAGAGGGGAAGGCAGATGATGAAGCGCACGCAAGGCGGCATGACCCTGATCGGCTTCATCATCGTGCTGGCGCTGGTGGGCTTCTTCGCCTACATCGCCATGAAGCTGGTGCCGATGTATTCCGAGTACTACGCGGTCAAGCAGGCGCTCAAGGGCCTGAAGGCCGAGCCGGGCATCGCCAACAAGGATCCGGCCAAGGTCGAGGACCTGTTCTTCCGCCGCCTGTACATCAGCTACGCGGAGAACGTGAAGCCGGCCAACGTCACCATCGAGCGCGCCGACAACGGCTGGCTGATGAGCGTGGACTACGAGGTCCGCAAGCCGCTGATCTACAACCTCGACGTGGTCGGCAAGTTCTCGACCTCCGAAACGCTGACCAACGCGTCGCGCGACTGAGCGTGGCGCGCGGCGGCGCCCGCGGCGCCGCGGCCGGCGGCCGTGGCCAGTGACATGACCGACGACCGGTTCGGCCCGCACCGCTTCGCCGACGCCGCGCTGCTGCGCCAGGCGTTGACCCATCGCAGCGCCGGCAACCCCCACAACGAGCGCCTGGAGTTCCTCGGCGACGCGCTGCTGAACCTCATCGTCGCCGAACAGCTGTACGCGCGCTGGCCCAACGCCGACGAAGGCGCCATGACCCGCGCCCGCGCCGAACTCGTGCGCGAGTCCACCCTGGCCCGGATCGCGCGCGAGCTCGGCGTGGGCGAGCGCCTGACGCTGGGGCCCGGCGAGATGAAGTCCGGCGGCCATCGCCGCGACTCGATCCTGGCCGACGCGCTCGAGGCGGTGATCGCCGCCTGCTACCTCGACGCCGGCTTCGACGCCTGCCGCGCGCTCGTGCTGGCCTGGTACCAGCCGCTGCTGGAGGCGTTGCCGCCGCCGAACCGCGTCGGCAAGGATCCGAAGACGCGGCTGCAGGAGTGGCTGCAGGCGCGCGGCTGGCCGCTGCCGGCGTACGCGCTGCTGGCCGAGCGCGGCGACGAGCACGACCGCATCTTCCAGGTGCGCTGCACGCTGGCGCAGCCTGCGCTGTCGGCCGAAGGCGAGGGGACGTCGCGCCGCGCCGCCGAGCAATCCGCCGCCGAAGCCATCCTCGCCTCCCTCGACTGACGCCTCGCGTGTGTCCGCCTTCCGGCTGGGCGGCCTGTGCTTGCCTCCGTGGCGGCGCGGCGTGAATGCGTGTGTTCGTGCGGGGTCGCCGCGGATGCGAGGGTTCGGGCCGGGGCACGCCGTGGATCCCTCCATGGAGGCTTCTCGAAAACATCTACCAATCGAAGCGGGGGATCGCGGCGTACTTGGCGACGGAAGCGTGCGCGGAATTCCGGGGGCCTTGGCGGCATGGATGCCGCCACGGAGCCTACATGGACGTACTAGCGGCGTCCCCCGGAATTCCGCGCACGCTCCCGCCGCCCAGCCCCGAAGGCGACGCGCACGCTCCCTTCGGCCGAAGCGCGCTATGCAGCGGCGGCGTGGGTGCGGGCGAGGTGGCGCAGGAGCGGGAGCAGCAGGATCGCGAGCAGCGCCGCCCCGCAGGCCGCATAACCCAGGTGCAGGAACAGCCCCGTGTAGATCGGCAACGTCGCCATCGGATCGGTGGCCCCCTCCGGCACGCTCGCGAAGTTGGCCACCACGCTGCCCAGGTACTGCGAAATGCCCACGCCCACGTAGTACGCGCCCATCATGAAGCCGCCCATGCGCGCCGGCACGTAGCGCGCCATCACCGCCAGGCCCAGGCCGCTCACCAGCAGTTCGCCCAGCGCGAGCAGCGCGTAGCCCCAGACCATGTACCAGGACGAGACGCGCCCGGCGACCGCGCTCGCGCCGCTGAACGCGAACACGAAGAAGCCGGCCGCCACGATGGCGAAGCCGAGCGCGAACTTGGCCGCGATCGACGGGTCGCGGCCGGCGCGGCCGAGCCGCGTGTAGAGCGTCGCCAGCGCCGGGCCGAGGATGAAGATCCAGATCGGGTCGAGCACCTGGTACTGCGCGGGGATCCAGGTGAACAGGTGGATGCCGAACAGCGACTGCTCCCAGTCGACGTTGCGCAGCGCGAACAGCGTCAGCGAGGTGGTCATCTGCTGGTAGAAGATGAAGTACAGCACCACCTGCAGGGTCAGGACCAGCGCCGCGACGAGGCCGGCGCGCTCCGACGGCGCCCCGCGCGCGATCAGCCAGGCGAAGATGCCGAGCACCGTCGCGCAGGCCACGTACACCAGCGCCACTGCCACCTCGCGGTGCTGCAGCACCGCGGCGACCGCGAACACCAGGATGGCGGAGACGGCCAGCACCGCGGCGAGCGCCCGTCGCGAGGCGGGGCGCTCGTCCGGCGCGGAGCCGACGCGCTCGAGCGTGCGGCGCAGCAGCGCGTAGTTCGCCAGGCCCAGCACCAGCCCCGCCGAGCACACCCCGAACGCGGCGTGCCAGCCGTAGCGCGCGCCGATCCACGGCGTCAGCAGCTGCGACATGGTCGAGCCGACGTTCACCGCGATGTAGTACCAGGTGAACGCCGCGTCGATGGCTGCGCTGTCGCCCTCGTAGATGCGGCGCACCATGTTCGCCGAGTTGGCCTTGAACAGGCCGTTGCCGACGACCACGGTGCCCAGCGCGAGGTAGAGCATGGCGTCGCGCGGCACCGCCATCAGCGCGTAGCCCAGCGCCAGGACGGCGGTACCGAGCAGGAGGGTGCGGCGGGTCCCCAGGATCCGGTCGCCGACCCAGCCGCCGATCGCCGGCGTGGCGTACACCAGGGCCGCGAACGCGCCCCAGGTCAGGTTGGCGCGGGCGTCGTCGAAGCCGAGCTTCTGGACCATGAACAGCACCAGCAGTGCGGCCATGCCGTAGTAGCCGAAGCGCTCCCACAGTTCGATCAGGAAGATGGTGCGGAACGCCCGCGGCCGGGCCTGCAACTGGATCGTTTCCATGCGTTCTTCCCCCATGCCCGAGGTGGGCGCCCGGTCCGATTGTGGCAAAATCGGGGGATGCCGACGCCCCCGCCCGCACTGGTCCCGCCAGCCCTGCCGAGCCGACGCGCCCCGGTGCCCGCGGTGCGCCGCTGATGGCCGACGAAATCGGACACCTGCCGCGGCGCCCCGGCCGCATCCTGCTGGCCACCAAGTGGTCGCTGCAGGGCCTGCGGGCCGCCTGGCTGCACGAATCCTCGTTCCGGCTCGAGGTCTACCTGCTGGTCGTGCTCGGGCCGCTGGCGCTGTTCCTGGGCGCCAACGGGGTCGAGCGCGCGCTGCTGCTGGGCAGCTGCCTCATGGTCCTGGGCGTGGAGCTGCTGAATTCGGCGATCGAGGCCGTGATCGAGCGCTACGGCGCCGAGCACCACGAGCTCGCCGGCCGCGCCAAGGACATGGGCTCGGCCGCCGTGTTCGTGCTGATGATCAACGTGGTGCTGACCTGGGCGCTCGTGCTCTGGCCGCACTCGGCCGCCTGACCCGCCGGCGCCAAGCCGCTCCCACTTCCGGAATTCCCGTTCGATGACCCTTGCGATGCTCGCCGACCCGCAGACCTGGATCCTGCTGGTCACCCTCAGTTCGATCGAGATCGTGCTCGGCATCGACAACCTGGTGTTCATCTCGATCGCGGTCAGCAAGCTGCCGCTGTCCGAGCGCGAGCGCGCGCGCCGCTTCGGCATCGCCGCCGCCTGCATCACCCGCGTCGCGCTGTTGTTGACGCTGGCCTACCTGGCGCACATGAAGTCGGACATGTTCACGCTGTTCGGGCACGGCTTCTCCGTGCGCGACCTCGTGCTGCTGCTGGGCGGCATCTTCCTGGTGTTCAAGGGCGTCATGGAGATCCGCGACCAGATCGCGGGCGAGCCGGAGTCCGAGGACATCCACACGAAGCCGGCGAATTCGTTCATGGCGGTGATCGCGCAGATCGCGGTGATCGACATCGTGTTCTCGCTCGACTCGGTGATCGCGGCGGTCGGCATGGCCGACCAGTACGTGCCGGTGATGGTCGCGGCGATCCTGCTCGCGGTCGGCGTCATGCTGCTGGCGTCGCAGCCGCTCGGCCGCTTCATCGACAACAACCCGACGATCAAGATGCTGGCGCTCGCCTTCATCGTCCTGATCGGCGCCTACCTGGTCCTCGAGGGCCTGGAGATCCACGTCCCCAAGGGCTACGTGTACGGTTCGATGGGCTTCTCGGCCGCGGTCGAATGCCTGAACCTCTGGGCCAAGCGCCGCGCGCGCGCGCGCATCGGCGACGGCTGAGGCCGGCCAGCCGCGGGGCACGTTGCGCCTTCGCGGCGCCGGTGCTGCAATGGCGCCGAGGCCCCGTCCGGGGCCGCCCGGAGAACCCCACATGCGCATCCTGCTGGTCCTCGTGCTCGCCGCGCTGCTGAGCGGCTGCGGTTACAACCAGATCCAGTCGAAGGACGAGGCCGTCAAGGCGTCCTGGTCGCAGGTCCTCAACGTCTACAAGCGCCGCGCCGACCTGGTGCCGAACCTGGTGGCGACGGTGAAGGGCTACGCCAGCCACGAGGAGCGCGTCTTCACCGAGGTGGCGAACGCACGCGCCAAGGTCGGCAGCATCAACGTGGACGCAGCCGACGCCGCTTCCCTGGCGCAGTTCCAGCAGGCCCAGGGCGAACTGCAGAGCGCGATCGGTCGCCTGCTGGTGGTCAGCGAGAACTACCCGCAGCTGAAGGCGGACCAGAACTTCCTGCAGCTGCAGGCGCAGCTGGAAGGCACCGAGAACCGCATTTCGGTCGAGCGCCAGCGCTACATCGCAGCGGTGCAGGACTACAACACCTACATCCGGCGCTTCCCGGTGAACCTCACGGCGAAGATGTTCGGTTACTCGGTGAAGCCCAACTTCGGCGTCGAGGACGAGGCCGCGATCCAGCAGGCGCCCGCGGTGGACTTCGGCGCGCCGCCGGCCGCGCCCGCGGCCCCGCAACCCGCGCCGGCTGCACCGCAGCCTGCGCCGTCTGCGCCGCAACCCGCGCCCGCGGGCTGACGTTGCCGCGGTTCGCGCGCGCCGTCCTCCTCGCCGTCGCGCTCTGCGCGGCGGCGTGGCCGGCGTTCGCGCAGCAGCTGGCGCCGATCCCGGCGCTGGATTCGCCGGCGATCGACACCACGGGGACCCTGTCGCAGGCCGAACGCGAACGGCTCGTGCAGCAGGCGCTCGACCTGCAGCAGCGCAAGGGCAGCCAGCTGCAGGTGCTCATGGTGCCGACGACGCAACCCGAGGACATCGCGCAGTACGCGCAGCGCACCTACGACCAGTGGAAGCTCGGCCGCAAGGGCGTGGACGACGGCGTGCTGGTGGTGGTGGCGAAGGACGACCGGCGCGCCCGCATCCAGCCCGGCTACGGGCTCGAAGGCGCGATCCCCGACGCGACCGCCGCGCGCGTCATCCAGGAATACATGGCGCCGAAGTTCCGCAACGGCGACTACGGCGGCGGGCTGGCGGATGCGACCGGCGCGCTGGTGAAGCTCATCGACGGCGAACCGCTGCCGGCGCCCGTGGCGGACAACCGCGCGGACGATGGCGGCTCCGGCGGGGACTGGATCTTCGCGCTGTTCGCGGCGTTCATCGTGGCCCAGGTCGCGCGCGGCATCTTCTCGCGCGCGCCGGCGCCGCTGCGCGCGATCCTCGGCGCGGGCACGGCGGGCGGCGTCGCGTTCCTGATCGCGCAAGCGCTGCTCGTCGGCGGCGCCGGCGCGCTGATCGGCTTCCTGCTCGGCCTGGCGCACGTGCCCAGCGGCCGCTACGCGCGCCATGGCGGCTGGGGCGGCTTCGGGGGCTTCGGCGGCGGGTTCGGCGGGGGCGGCTTCGGCGGCGGAGGCGGCTGGTCGGGAGGCGGCGGCATGAGCGGGGGCGGCGGCGCCTCCGGAGGCTGGTGAGCATGTTCGCGCGCCTGCTGAGGCACCTGTTCGCGCCTTCGGCCTCGGGGCGTTTTCCAGCGGACTCGCTGCAGCGCATCGCCGCCGCGGTCGCCGCGGGCGAGGCGCGCCATCGCGGCGAGGTCTGCTTCGCCGTGGAAGCCGCGCTGCCCTGGCGCGCGGTACTCGCCGGCGAGGATGCGCGCACGCGGGCGCGGGCCGCGTTCGCGCGCCTCCGCGCCTGGGACACGGCGGCGAACAACGGCGTGCTGCTGTACCTGCTGCTCGCCGATCGCCGCATCGAGATCGTCGCCGACCGCGGCCTCGCCGGCCTGGTCAGCGACGAACAGTGGCGCGGCGTGTGCGGCCTGATGGAGGAGCGGCTGCGCACCGGCGACGCGGAAGGCGCCGCGATCGCCGGCATCGAAGCGGCCTCGGACCTGCTGGCGCGCCATTTCCCGCGCCGGCCCGGCGACGTCGACGAGAACGAGCTGCCGGACCTGCCGCACCTGTCCTGACCCATGCGGCACAATAGGGCGGTCCCTCCCTGGCGGAGCCGCCGATGGCGCCCTGGCTGCACCGGATCGACCCGATCGCCCTGCAATTCCCGGAATTCACCGTGTTCGGGGCGACCCTGCATCCGGCGGTGCACTGGTACGGGATCATGTACCTGCTCGGCTTCGCCGCGGCCTGGTGGCTCGGCCGCAACCGCGTGCGCGCCGGGCGCCTGCCGGGCGTGGACGAAGCCGCGTTCGGCGACCTGATGTTCTACTGCATGCTCGGCGTCATCCTCGGCGGGCGCATCGGCTACATCCTCTTCTACGATTTCCAGGTCTACCTGCACGATCCGTGGCAGGTGCTGAAGATCTGGGAAGGCGGCATGAGCTTCCACGGCGGCCTGCTCGGCGTCTGCGTGGCGACCTGGCTCTGGTCGCGGCGCCACGGCCTGCACGTCTTCGACACCATCGACTTCGTCGCGCCGCTGGTCCCGCCCGGGCTCGGCTTCGGCCGGCTCGGCAACTTCATCAACGGCGAACTGTGGGGCAAGTACACCGGCGGCGACTGGGGCGTGATCTTCCCGGCCGCGGAGCCGCAGCTGGCCAACGTGCCGGCCGCGCAACTGCAGGCGCTGCACGCGAGCGGCGCGCTCGACCGCTTCGCGCGGCACCCGTCGCCGCTGTACGAAGCCGTGCTCGAAGGCCTGGTGATGTTCGCGGTGCTGTGGTGGTACTCGCGCAAGCCGCGGCCGCGCTACGCGGTGGCCGGCCTGTTCGCGCTGATGTACGGCGTGTTCCGCTTCGCGGTGGAATTCGTCCGCGTGCCCGACGCGCAACTCGATTACCTCGCGCTGGGCTGGGTCACGATGGGCCAGCTGCTGAGCCTGCCGCTCATCGCGCTCGGCCTGTTCTGGCTGTGGCTGTCGCAGCGCTCGCCGACGCTGGGACCATGAAACAGTACCTCGACCTGCTGCGGCACGTCCTCGAGCACGGGACGGAGAAGTCCGACCGCACCGGCACCGGCACGCGCAGCGTCTTCGGCTGGCAGCTGCGCTTCCCGCTGGAGGCTGGCTTCCCCCTCGTCACGACCAAGAAGCTGCACCTGCGCTCGATCGTGCACGAGCTGCTGTGGTTCCTGAAGGGCGAGACCAACGTCGCCTACCTGCGCGACAACAAGGTCACGATCTGGGACGAATGGGCCGACGAGCAGGGTGAACTCGGCCCGGTCTACGGCAAGCAGTGGCGGCGCTGGGCCGGCACCGACGGCCGCGAGATCGACCAGGTGCGCTGGGTCGTCGACGAGATCCG
>DASTWT010000063.1:0-3964 GCA_035765815.1 Luteimonas sp.
CTGGATGGTCGTGGTGCCGGTGTTCGCGCCGAACCTCGTCGGTTTCATCGCCGCCGCGATCCCGGTCGACGACCGGTTGCTGGCGCAGCTGCAGGGGCAGTCGAGCCTGCCGCGCGAAGTCGAGCTGGCCAGCCGCGACGCCGGCGGGCGCTGGCAGGTACTGGCACGCGGCCGCGGCGCGGGCGGACTCGCGAGCAAGCTGGCGGCGGCGGGCGGCGACCTGCCGACGCAGCCGCGCACCACGCTCGTCGGCGGGCGCGAGTTCGTGGTGCAGGCGGTGCGGCTCGACAGCTCGACGCACAGCCCGCCGGTCGCCGCGGTCCTGGGTTATTCGGTCGACGAGGCCTTGAAGCCATACCGCTCGGTGGCGGTGGCCTGGGGCGGCCTGACGCTGCTCGGATTGCTGGCGGGCCTCGCGGGCGCATGGCTGATCGCACGCAGCGTGTCGCGGCCGGTCGAGCGGCTCGCGGCCTCGGCGCGCAGGATCGCCGAAGGCGACTACACGCTCGTCGACGACGCGACGATGCGCGGTGCCGGCCGCGACGAACTGGGCCAGCTCGCCGCCGGATTCTCGACCATGGCCGATGCGATCCGCGAGCGCGAGGCGCGCATCCGCGAGCAGGCGAGCCACGACCAGACGACGGGCCTGCCGAACCGCGGCGCCGCGGAAGCGGGCATCGCGCAGGCGCTGTCGGCGCGCGCGGAAGGCGCGCTGCTGATGGTCGGGCTGGCGCGCGTGCAGGAAGTGATCAAGACGCTCGGCCACGAGGTCTGCGACCGGATGATGCGCGAGGCGGGGCAGCGACTGCATGCGCCGGCGCGCGGCGGCGAGGTGGCCCGCGCCACCGACACCGAGTTCTCGGTGTTCCTGTCCGGCGCGGGACGCGAAGGCGCGGCCGCGGCGGCGTTCCGCATCGTCGAGGCGCTCGGCGAGCCGTACCGCGAGGCCGACCTGACCCTCGACTTCGCGCCGGCGGTGGGCATCGCGCTCGCGCCGGCGCACGGTGCCGCCGCCGGCACGCTACTGCGGCATGCGGAAGTCGCGCTGATCGCGGCGATCGCGTCGGGCGACGACGTCTGCGTGTACGACCCCGCGACCGATCCGCATCGCCCCGAGCGCCTTTCGCTGATGGGCGAACTGCGCGAAGCCATCGCCGGCGAGGCGCTGGAATTGCAGTACCAGCCGAAGCTGGCGCTCGCGGCCGGGTGCGTCGCCGACTGCGAGGCCCTGGTGCGCTGGCCGCATCCCGCGCGCGGGCCGATCGCGCCGGACCTGTTCGTGCCGCTGGCCGAGGAGAGCGGCAACATCCGCCAGCTGACGCGCTGGGTGCTCGCCGCGGGCATCGCCCAGGCGGCGCGCTGGCGCGCGCAGGGCGCGGACCTGCGGGTGTCGCTCAACGTCTCGGCGCGCGACCTCGACGACGTCGAGCTCCCGCGCCGGGTCGCCGATCTGCTCGCGATCCACGGGGTTCCGCCCGAGTCGATCGTGCTGGAAATCACCGAGAGCGCGATCATGGGCAAGCCCGACGCCGCGATCGCGGTGCTGCGCCGCCTCGCGGGTCAGGGCATCGACCTGGCGATCGACGATTTCGGCACCGGCCAATCCTCGTTCGCCTACCTGCGCCGGCTGCCGGTGCGCGAGCTGAAGATCGACCGCACCTTCGTCGCGCGGCTCGGGCACTCGCGCGAGGACCAGGAAATCGTCCGTTCCATCATCGACCTCGGCCACCGCCTCGGCTACCGCGTCACCGCCGAAGGCGTCGAGGACGCCGCGACCCTGGCGTGGCTCGCCGGCGCCGGCTGCGACTACGCGCAGGGCTACTTCGTGGCACGACCGATGGCGGTCGCCGCTTTCGACGCGTTCCTCGCCGCGGGTGGCCGCCCCGGCGGCGGCCCGCAGTTGCGGACGGTGGGCAAATGAGCCGCGCCTTCGTGCGCGCGGGCCTCGCGTTGTCGGCGCTCGCCGCCGCGGGCATCGCGCACGCGCAGGCGATCGCGCCGCAGTGGCATGGCTACGCCGAGCTGCGCGCGGGCGCCGCGGACGGCGACGATTCCTGGATGGACGGCGGGCTCGGCAAGGCGCGCTACGGCGGCGATTCGCCGGTGCTGCGCCCCGCGGGCGCGCTGGCGATGGCATGGCAGCTGTCGCCGGCATGGCTGGCCTCGGCGGAGGTGCAGTACCAGGACGGGCAGCGCCGTCCGTTCGGCGTGCTCGAAGCCTGGGTACGGGTGCGGCCGGTGTCGACCACGCCATGGCGCTGGTCGCTCAAGCTCGGCGCGTTCTTCCCGCCGGTGTCGCTGGAGAACGACGGCATCGGCTGGACCAGCCCGTGGACGCTGACGCCTTCGGCGATGAACAGCTGGGTCGGCGAGGAACTGCGTTCGACCGGCGCCGAGTTCGCGCTCGAGCATCGTTCGGACGCGGCGACGTGGCGCAGCGTGGCCGCCGTCTTCGGCAACAACGATCCGGCAGGCGACCTGCTCGCGTCGCGCGGCTGGGCGCTGGGCGACGCCACGTCGGCGCTGGGCGCGGAGCTGCGCGAACCCGACGTCTACGCGGCGCAGGCCCGCACCGGCGTGCCGGTGGTGTTCCGCCCGTTCTCGGAGATCGACCATCGCGCCGGCTGGTACGCGGGGCTCGCGCGCGAAGCCGCGGGCGGCGGCCGGCTGTCGCTGCTGCGCTACGACAATCGCGGCGATCCCGCTGCCTGGGAAATGCAGGGCGCGCGCCGCGTGTACGCATGGCACACGCGCTTCTGGAGCGCCGGCGCGGGCGGGCGGGTCGGCGCGGTGCAGTGGCTCGCGCAGGCGATGGACGGCGGCACCGCGTTCGAGCCGCGCGCCGGGCTGCTGTTCGACACCCGCCTGAGCACGGGCTACGTGCTCGTCGCGTGGGGGCAGGGCGAATGGCAGCCGGCGCTGCGCGCGGACCTGTTCCGACTGCGCCAGTTGCCCGATTCGCGGCCGAACCCGCTCAGCGAGCACGGCAACGCGCTGGCGGCGGCGCTCAACTGGCGCCCGCGCGAAGGCCTGCGCATCGTCGGCGAAGTGCTGCGCGTCGACAGCGTGCGCGCGCAGCGCACGCTGGAAGGCCTGGCGCCGCGACAGGTGGACCTGCAGTTGCAAGTCGCGCTGCGGGCCTCGTTCTAGCGGAACCCGGACGGAGCGCGAATCGCCTACGCCATCGCGGCGCCGACGCTTCCGGCCACGGCGCGGCGCTTCCTCGCCTCGACCCACAACCCCAGCGCCACGCCGACGACGGCCATCGCGGCGAGGTACTGCGCCGGCGCCAGCGGATCGCGGCGCATCGCCAGCGTCACCAGCACCGGCGTCGCGCCGCCGCAGATCGCATAGGCGACGTTGTACGAGAACGACAGGCCGCTGAAGCGGATCGGCGCCGGGAACGCGGCCACCGCGATCGACGGCACCATCGCCGTGATGCCGACGCCGAAGCCGGCCAGCGCATACAACGGAATCAGCAATGAGGGCGCGTGCGGCGCCAGCGTGTACAGCAGCCAGAACGACGCCCCCGCGAGCACGCTCCAGGCTGCCAGCACGCGGCCTTCGCCGAAGCGGTCCGCGGCCGCGCCGGCGGCGAGGTTGCCGAACATCGCGCACACGATCGCCAGGCTGTTCGCGGCCAGCGCGGTGGTACGCGGCACGCCCTGCTGCTGCAGGAAGGTCGGCATCATCAGGATCGCGACCACGACGACCGCGGTGAGCAGCCAGGTCAGCAGCATCGCCAGCAGCACCTCGCGCGGATGCGCGCGCAGGACCGTCTTCAGCGGCAGCTCCGCGGCGAGGGCGCGGTGCTCGCGCAGCTCGGCGAACACCGGCGTCTCGTGCAGCTTGCGCCGCACCCACATCGCGCCGAGCCCGAACGCGCCGCCGACCAGGAACGGGACGCGCCAGCCCCAGGCGAGCAGGTGCGCGTCGTCGAGCGCCGCGGACAGGCCCGCCGCGA
>DASTWT010000064.1:0-8431 GCA_035765815.1 Luteimonas sp.
CGCGCGAGGGCGCGCTGCACAGCAGCTGCTCCTCGTCCTTGCGCGGGTTGTAGACCATCAACCGGACCTTGCCGACGTTGAAGGCCTCGACGTCCCAGGCCAGTTCGACCGCGTACGAGCCCGCCTTCGCGGGCGGCAGGATCCGGAGCGGGGCGTAGCCGTCGGGAATCGGCAGTCGCGGCGCGGCCTCGGCCTGTTCGGTCGCCTTGCGGATCGCGTTCGCCTCGTCCTCGTAGGCGGCGAGCACCTCGGCGGTGTCGCCGAGCATGCGCACGCCGCCTTCCTCGAGCCAGAGGCAGCGGTCGGTGAGGCGGCGCAGCAGGCCGTTGTTGTGCGAGGCGAGCACGCAGATGTGGGCCGTCTCCAGGAACCCGTTCATCCGCGCGATCACCTTTTCCTGGAAGCGGGCGTCGCCCGCGCCGATCCATTCGTCCATCACGAGGATGTCGTGCGCGAACGCGGTGGTGACGGCGAACGCCAGGCGCAGCGCCATGCCCTGCGAATAGGACTGCAGCGGCATGTCGAGGTAGGGACCGAGCTCGGTGAATTCGGCGATGGAGGGAATGGCCGCGTCGATCTCCGCGCGCGAGCGGCCGGCGATCAGCCCCTTGAGCAGGATGTTGCGGTATCCGGTCGCTTCCTGGCGGAAGCCGATCGACATGTTGAAGATGCCCGACACCGGCCCGCTCGCCGAAACGCTGCCCTCCTGCGGCTTGTACACGCCGGCCAGCGCGCGCAGCAGCGTGGACTTGCCGGAGCCGTTGTGCCCGACCACGCCCAGGCGCGCGCCGCGGCCGAGGTCGAGCGAGACGCGGTCCAGCGCGCGGATCACCGGCTTGCCGCGCCAGGTCATCGGCGTGCCGCCGAGCCGTCCCGCGGCGCGGTCGGCGTGGTTGACGGCGCCGGCGCTGGCCGGGAAGTACAGCGTGAGGTCCTGGGCGCGCAGGTGCATGGTCAGACCCAGAACACGATCTTGTCGCGGGTGCGCGCGTAACTCAGCACGCCGGCGGGGACGCCGATGGCGGTGATCGCCAGCACCACCGTCCAGCTCAGCACGGGCACGGTGTCGTGGATCAGCGGTTCGCGCACGATCGCGATGAAGTGCGAGATCGGGTTCCACTGCGCGATCCGGTCGAGGAAGCTGCCCGGCGGCGGCATCCACAGGATGGGCGTGGCGAAGAACAGCAGGCGCATCACCGTCTGCACCAGGTGGTGCGCATCGCGGAAGCGCGCGCACGCCGGCGCCAGCACCGCCGCGATCCACACGGAATTGATCGCGTACACGACGATCGCGGGCAACGCCCACAGCATCGTGGGCGTCCATGGCGTGGCCTTCCAGAACAGCGAGCCGACCATCACCACGCTGATCAGCGCGAACACCAGCCAGTTGCGGTACACCGCCTGCAGCAGGAACACCGGATAGGGCACCGATGCCGCCAGGATCCAGGGCCGGGCATGGATGTAGGCGGTGCAGCTGTCGAGGACGAGCGAACTGATGTGCGTCCACAGGCCGAAGCCGATGATCACGAACATCGCGAACTCCGCCGGGGAAGCGGTGCTGAGCTGGCCGAAGATCGTCACCTTGACGATGACGAAGGCGCCGAACGACAGCACCACCCACGCCAGCCCGAGCGAGGTCCGCCGGTAGCGGTCGCGCAGGTCCTCGAGCGCGAGCGCACACCACAGCGGATGGCGGCGGAACGCCTCCAGCCAGTCGCGGGCGTGCATGGCGGCGTCCTGCGGGTTACTGCTTCGGGCAGTCCTGCCGCGCCGCGACGGTCAGGGTGCCGAGATCCGGCCCGCCATCGCTCGAACGCACCTTGAAGACCAGGCCGGGGCGCAGCCACGGGCCGGTCTGCTTCTCGCCGGCGGGACCACCCTGGCCGAACAGCTTCTCGGTCTTGCCGACCAGGTACACCGCGACGCGATCGACGCCGGGGTCGGTGATGTTCCAGGTGATCATGCCGCGCGCGTGGTCGGTGGCGCAGACCTCGGCCGGCTCGGACCAGATGCCGGTCTTGCCGCTCGCCTTGATCTCGGCAATGCGGGCCGCGCTGGCCGGGCCGCGCTTCGGGGCCTCGGCGGCGGGCGCCGCGGCGGCGGCCTGCGGGGCCTGGGCGGCGGGCGCGGCGGCTTCGGGCGCGGCGGCGGGCTTGCCGCCGTTGTTGCAGGCGCCGACCAGGAGGCAGGCGCCGAGGATCGGCATCGCGAGCTTGTTCATGGGTACCGTGAATTGGGGGTTCGGGTCGGGTGCGGATGGTAGCACCAAGGCCTTTTCGGCGGCGTGCCCGCGGCGACGCGCGGGCGGCGGCGCGGCGTCAGCGGCGCTGCGGCTTCGGTGCCTTCGGCGGCGTCCGGCAGGGGATGGTGGTGACGGTGCGGCGATCGAGTTCGCGCCCGTCCGGCGCGCGCACGACGAAGGTCAGGCCGTCGCTGCCCCACGGGCCGGTCGACTTGCTGCCGGCCGCGGGTGCCTCGCCCCAGGGCGTGGGTTCCGCCCCGGGGCGGAGGACTTCGAGCATCACCCGATCCATGCCGGCGCCGCGCGCATCCCATTCGGCGCGGATCACCTTGCCCGGCCCGGGTCCGCAATCCTCGAGCACCGCCGGCTCGAGCGACAGGTGCGCGCGATGGCAACCCGCGAGCAGGAAGGCGCCCGACAAGGCGATGGCGATCGGGCGGCGCGGCGTCATCGCGCCGCCCCTGCGCGCCCGTCGCGCCGCTGCGCGAACGTGCCGTCCATGCGCGCCACCGCCGCGGCCTGCATGCCCTTGGCCAGGATGTGGCGCTGCGCCGGCGTCGCGTCGGCGAACTTGTCGACGACGCCGGCGATGGTCGAGAAGTAGGGATCCCCGGCGACGCCGGCGGCCTGCAGCAGCAGGCCCGGCAGCATCCACGATTCCATCGCGGGATCGTCGCGCGCGACGTGCAGCTGCCGGTCGCTGCGCCAGAGCACCCACGGCACTTCCTGCTTCGGGCCGCTGCGGCCGTCCACGAAGCCCATGCGCGCGTAGACCTTCGGCAGCGCGGGCAGGTGGTCGCCGAAGAACAGCACCACCGCGGGCCTGCGGTTCGCGCGCAGCGCGCGCATCAGGCGGCCGAGCTGCGCATCCGCGTGGTGCGCGTGGTAGAGATAGTTGCGCAGCGCTTCGGCTTCGGGCGGCGCGAGCGCCGCGGGCACCTGGACCGCGTCCCGCTCGGCGGTGTCCACGCCGTCCAGGTCCTTGTACGGGCCATGCGTTTCCATGCTCAGCGCCAGCACCATGCGCGGCGGGCCGGGCTGGCGCAGCTGCGCGAGGATCACGTCGGTCATCGCAGCGTCCGAAATCCACAAGCCGTCGTGCGGCGCGTCGGCGGGGAACTCGTCGCGCGTGATGAAGCGATCCATGCCCATCGCCTTGTACGCGTTGCGGCGGTTCCAGAAGCTCCCGGCGTTGCCGTGCACGGCGACCGTGCGATAGCCGTGCGCTTCCAGCGCGCTCACCAGGCTCGGGATGTCCTGCCGGACCAGCGACACGTAGGGGAAGCGCGCTTCCGGGAACGCCTCCACCGGCATCCCGGTCATGATCTCGAATTCGGTGCGCACCGTGCCGCCGCCGAACGCCGGCACCGACATGTAGCCGCCCGCGCCCGAGGCGATCGCCGCCCGCGTCACGGGGATGGTGTCGGGAAGCGACGCCATGCCCTTCATCGTCGTCGGGTCGAAGAGCGATTCGCTGAGGATGATCACGATGTCCGGAAGCGCGGCGTCGGGCGTCGCGGCGCCGGCGGGCCGGGGTTGCGGCGGCACCAGCCGGAACAGCCGCGCGAGCGCGGGTTCGTCGACCGCGCCCACCATCTTGCCGCTGCGCAGGTGGTCGTACACGAGGCTGGACATCAGCCCGGCGCGCAGCACGGCGGGCTTCGGACCGAAGCGGGAGGGTCGCACCAGCGCTTCGTCGTACAGCCCGCTCCACGGCTGTCGCGCCATGACCAGGGTGGCCGGCAGCGCGACGGCGATCACCGCGAGCAACGCGTGGGTCGCGCGGAACGCGCGGAACGCAGGCTTCTCGAGGCGCCACGCCAGGACCAGGAGCGCGAGCGCCGCAAGGACCGCGGCGCCGAGCAGAAGCGGATGCTCGATGTAGTGGCCGAGCAGCGACAGCGACGAGGGGCTGAGGTCGGAGAGGAAATACACGTCCTGCAGGCCGATCGGATCGTTCAGCAGGTGCAGCTTGATCGACTGCGCCTGGTAGACCGCCACCTGCAGCCCCGCGACGACCGCCAGCGACAGCAGCGGACGGCGGGTAAGCACCACCAGCAGCAGCGCGGCCACGAGGCCCGGCAACGCGTTGGCGAAGACGTGCAGCGCGTCGAAGTACGCCTCGGGCGCGACGCCCAGCGCCCTGCGGTCCAGCCACCACGCCAGCAGCGCGTAACCGGCCGCCAGCGCGACCGTCGGGGCGAAGCGGCGCACGAAGCGCGTTGCCCCGGCGCGATTCACCCGGCCAGCGCCGCTTCCAGCGCCGGCAGCACCTGGAACAGGTCGCCGACGAGTCCGATGTCGGCCACCTCGAAGATCGGCGCTTCGCCGTCCTTGTTGATCGCGACGATGGTGCCGGCGTCCTTGATGCCGGTCAGGTGCTGGATCGCGCCGCTGATGCCGACGGCGACGTAGAGCTCGGGCGCGATGATCTTGCCGGTCTGCCCGACCTGCAGCTCGTTCGGGACGTAGCCGGCGTCGACCGCGGCGCGCGACGCGCCGACCGCCGCGCCGAGCTTGTCGGCGAGCTTGTAGATGACCTCGAAGTTCTCCTTCGAGCCGACGCCGCGGCCGCCCGAGACCACGCGCTTCGCGCTCTGCAGGTCGGGGCGGTCGGACTTGCCGGCGGCGAGGCCGACGTAGCGCGTGTGCGTGGGCAGCGTCGCGTCGACGCTCGCGGCCTCGACCGGCGCGCTGCCGCCGCGGGCGGCTTCGGGCCACGACGCGGTGCGGATCGTGGCGACCACGGCGTGGCCTTCCGGCGCCTGCACGGTGACGATGGCGTTGCCGGCGTAGATCGGGCGCCTGAAGCTGCGCTCGCCTTCGACCGACATCACGTCCGACACCTGCGCGACGCCGAGCAGCGCGGCGATGCACGGCATCAGATCCTTGCCGAAGGTCGTCGAGGGCCCGAACACGTGCGTGTAGCCGGCGGCGAGCTTCGCCACCTGCGGCGCGAGCACCTGCGCGATCGCGTTCGCATTGGCGGGGTTGGCGACCGCGAGCACCTTCGACACGCCGGCGACCTGCGCGGCCTCGGCGGCGACGGCGGAAGGATCGGCGGCGAGCACGACGACGTCGATCGCTTCCGGAGAGAGCGCCTGCGCGGCGGACACGCAGCGCGCGGTGGCGGCGTTGAGCTTGCCGTCGAGGTGTTCGGCGACGATCAGGACCCTGGCACCCATCACAGCAACCCCTTCTGCTTCAGCATCGCGACCAGCTCGGCCGCGTCCTTCACCATCACGCCGCGGCTGCGCTTCGCGGGCGGCGCGTAATGCGTCGTCTCCAGAGTGTCGCCGGCGTCGACGCCGAGGTCGGCGAAGGCGATGGTCTCGAGCGGCTTCGACTTGGCCTTCATGATGTCCGGCAGCTTGATGAAGCGCGGCTCGTTGAGGCGCAGGTCGGTGGTGACGACGGCGGGGAGGTCGACTTCGAGCGTCTCGAGGCCGGCGTCGACTTCGCGCACCACGGTCGCCTTGCCGCCTGACACTTCGAGCTTCGAGGCGAACGTCGCCTGCGGGCGACCCCACAGCGTCGCGAGCATCTGCCCGGTCTGGTTGGCGTCGTCGTCGATCGCTTGCTTGCCGAGGATCACCAGGTCCGGCTGTTCCTTCTCGATGAGCTTGAGCAGGGTGCGGGCCGCGGTCAGCGGCTGCACCGCGTGGTCGGCAACGACGTGGATGGCGCGGTTGGCGCCCATCGCCAGGCCGTTGCGCAGGTGCGCCTGGGCGTCGGCCGGCGCGATCGTGGCGACCACGACCTCCGTGGCGATGCCCTTGTCGCGCAGGCGCAGCGCCTCCTCCAGTGCGATCTCGTCGAAGGGATTGGCGGAGAGCTTCACGCCGTCCGTGACCACGCCCGAACCGTCGGGCTTGACCTGGATGCGGACGTTGAAGTCCACCACGCGCTTGTAACCGACGAGGATTTTCATCGCTTTTGCGGCATTCCTGGGGGCATTGCGGCCTGAGCCGGCCATTCTACCCGGTCGCCGCCGGGGCTCCCAAGCCGGCAGGCCCGCGCCGCCGGCTCAGCCCAGCGAGGCCAGCCAGGCGTCGTCGGAGCCTTCCTCGACGCCTTCGAACAGGAACGTCGACAGGTAGCGCTCGCCGGTGTCGGGCAGCATCGCCAGCAGCGCCGAGCCCTCGGGCGCGCCGGCCGCGACTTCCAGCGCCGCGGCCACGGTCGCGCCCGCGGAGACGCCGACGAGCAGGCCTTCCTCGCGCGCGAGGCGACGGGCCGTGTCGCGGGCCACGACGTCGTCGACGGTCACGATCCGGTCGACGACGTCGCGCGACAGCACCGCGGGTACGAAGTCCGGGGTCCAGCCCTGGATCCTGTGCGGCTGCCATTCCTTGCCGGCCAGCAGCGAAGCGACGGCGGGTTCGGCGGCCACGACCGTGAGCCCCGGGCGGGCGAGCTTCAGCACCTCGCCGGCGCCGGTGATGGTGCCGCCGGTGCCCCAGCCGCTGACGAAGTAGTCCAGGCGCCTGCCGGCGAAGTCGCGCAGGATCTCCGGGCCGGTGGTGTTGCGGTGCCACGCGGGATTGGCCTCGTTCTCGAACTGCCGGGCGAGGAACCAGCCGTGGCGCTGCGCGAGCTCCTCCGCGACCCGCACCATGCCGGTGCCGCGCTCCGCGGCCGGGGTCAGGATCACCTTCGCCCCGTAGGCGCGCATCAGCTTGCGGCGCTCGATCGAGAAGGTCTCGGCCATCACCGCGACGAACGGGTAGCCGCGCGCGGCGGCGACCATCGCCAGCGCGATGCCGGTGTTGCCCGAGGTCGCCTCGACGATCGTCTGGCCCGGCTTCAGGGTGCCGCGGCGCTCGGCGTCGAGCACGATCGCCAGCGCAAGCCGGTCCTTCACGGAGCCGCCGGGATTGAACGATTCCACCTTGGCGTACAGCGCCACGCCCGGCGGCGCGATGCGGTGGAGGCGGACGACGGGCGTGCCGCCGATGGTGTCGAGGATGCTGTCGTGGAGGCTCATGGGGTCACCGCGGGGATGGAGGAGGGAGCGGAAGGTCCAACGCGGGGAGGCCCGGCGACCGGCCGATGCTGGCGATGGCGGCGTGGAAGCCCGGTGAGCGGGCACCACGTACAATCGGCTGCCGAGCCCCGCCGAGCGCAGATCCCACGGAATGACCCCGAACCACGCCAGCCACCTCGACCGCCTGGAGGCGGAGAGCATCCACATCCTGCGCGAGGTCGCCGCGGAATTCCGCAATCCGGTGATGCTGTATTCGATCGGCAAGGACAGCTCGGTGCTGCTGCACCTGCTGCTCAAGGCCTTCCACCCGGCCCGGACGCCGCCGATCCCGCTGCTCCACGTGGACACGACGTGGAAGTTCCGCGAGATGATCGAATTCCGCGACCGCCGCGCCGCCGAGACCGGGGTCGAACTGCGCACGTGGACCAACCCGGAGGGCCTGGCCCAGGGCATCGGCCCGTTCACGCACGGCGCCACCGTGCACACCGACGTGATGAAGACCCAGGCGCTGAAGCAGGCGCTCGACAAGTGGGGCTTCGACGCCGCGATCGGCGGCGCGCGCCGCGACGAGGAGAAATCGCGCGCGAAGGAGCGCATCTTCTCGTTCCGCAACGCGCAGCACCGCTGGGACCCGAAGCACCAGCGGCCGGAGTTGTGGGACCTGTACAACGCGCGCATCCACAAGGGCGAATCGGTGCGCGTGTTCCCGATCTCGAACTGGACCGAGCTCGACGTCTGGCTCTACATCTACCGCGAGAAGATCCCGGTGCCGTCGCTATACCTCGCGCGGGAGCGGCCGGTGGTGGAGCGCGACGGCGCGCTGATCATGGTCGACGACGAGCGGATGCCGCTGCAACCGGGCGAGCGCCCGGCGATGCGCAAGGTGCGGTTCCGCACCCTCGGCTGCTATCCGCTCACCGGCGCCGTGGAATCGGAGGCCGACACGCTCGAGAAGGTCATCGCCGAGATGCTGGTGGCCACCACGTCCGAGCGCCAGGGCCGCGTGATCGACCACGATCCGTCCGCGTCGATGGAGAAGAAGAAGCAGGAGGGTTATTTCTGATGGCCGGCGCCGCGAACGGGATTGCGATGGGCGATGCGGGCGCGCAGGTCGCCGCCTACCTGCGCCAGCACGAGACCAAGGACCTGCTGCGCTTCATCACCTGCGGCAGCGTCGACGACGGCAAGAGCACGCTGATCGG
>DASTWT010000065.1:0-4810 GCA_035765815.1 Luteimonas sp.
GGCCGCCTCGAGGCCGGCGAGGACGGCACGCGCTTCGTCGGGCTTGCCGGCCTCGCGCAGCTGGCTGGCGTGCAGCAGCGCGACGCGCGGCTCGCCGGGGAAGCGTTCGATGACGCGCGCGACGATGCGCGAGGCCAGCGCCGGATCCTCGAGCTTCTGCGCCAGGCCGCCGAACGCCAGCCAGGCCTGCAACTGCGGCGGCAGGCGGTCGTGGGCGACGGCGTCGGCGACGAGCGTCGCGGCGAGCTTCGGATTGCGGCCGCTGTCGAGCGCCGACAAGGCGTAGCGCCAGCCATCGGCCTGGCCGGCGCCGAGCAGCACGTCGAATTCGCGGCGCGCGGCCGCGGCGTCGTCGCGGCGCAGCCCGAGCGCGAGGCCGGCGGCGTGCAGCGTGGGCGACGCGGGCGCGCGCTGGCGCCACAGCGCGAGAGCCTGCGCCGAGCGCGCGTCGTCGCCCGCGAGCAAGGCGATGCGCGTCGCCCGCTCGGCCAGCCCGGCATCGCCTTCGGCGGCGGTGGCCGCCTGCAGGTACCAGCGCACGGCCTCGTCGAGTCGCCCGGCCTGCAGCGCGAACTCGCCCGCGATCGTCGGTTCGAGCACCGCGGGCGGCACCGTGGGCCGCCGCGTGGCGGCCGGCGCGGCGAAAACCAGGGCGAAGGCGAGCGGCGCGCACGCGAGCGCGCGAAGCGCAAGGCGGCGCAAGCGGGCGCGGGTCAGGCCTGCGGCGCTCGCGGCGCCGGGGAAAGTGCCCGGGAAAGTGCCGGGAGAAGGGAAGACGGCGGGCATGGACGGCTGTCGGGCCGTAAAATGGCGGCCCATCGGCGTCGAAGCTTAGCGCACGCGCCTGAACCGCCCCGTCGACGCACCCACCCTCCATGACCCTCGTCGCCATCGGCATCAACCACCAGACCGCGCCCTTGGAACTGCGCGAACGGGTGGCGTTCGCCGACCACGCGCTGCCCGGGGCGCTGGCCGCCCTGCGCGCGCTGCCGGGCGTGCGCGAGGCGGTGCTGCTGTCCACCTGCAACCGCACCGAGCTCTATGCGGTGGCGGACGACGACGGCCGCGCCCTCGACGCCTGGCTCGCCACCCACCCCGGCAGCGACGGCGCCGCGCGTTCGGACCTGCGCCCCTACCTCTACCGGCACGAGGACGGCGATGCGGTGCGCCACCTGTTCCGGGTCGCGACCGGGCTCGACTCGCTGGTGCTCGGCGAGCCGCAGATCCTCGGCCAGGTGAAGCAGGCCTGGGCCGCGGCGCGCGAAGCCGGCGCGCTCGGCGGCCAGCTCGACCGGCTGTTCCAGCAGGCCTTCGTCGCCGCCAAGCGGGCGCGCACCGACACCCGCATCGGTGCGAACCCGGTCTCGATCGCCTCGACCGCGGTACGCCTGGCGCAGGCCTCGTTCGCGCGGCCGGAGGATTCGGTGGTGCTGCTGGTCGGCGCCGGCGAAACCATCGAGCTGGTCGCGCGGCACCTCGCGCAGGCGAAGGTGAAGCGCTTGCTGGTCGCCAACCGCACGCTGGTGCACGCGCAGGAGCTCGCCAGCCGGCATGGTGGCGTCGCGCTGCCGCTCGAGGAGCTGCAACGGCACCTGGCGGAGGCCGACGTCGTGTTCTCCGCGACGGCGAGCCGCGAGCCGGTGATCCGGCGCGCGCACGTCGAGGCGGCGCTGGCGCAGCGCCGGCGCCGGCCGATGCTGCTGCTCGACCTCGCGGTGCCGCGCGACGTCGAACCGGACGTCGCGCAGCTGCGCGACGCGTTCCTCTACACGATCGACGACCTGGAGAAGGCCGTCGAGGACAACCGGCGCAGCCGGCGCGAGGCCGCCGACGCCGCCGAGGCGATCGTCGACCTGCAGGTCGCGCGCTACGCGGAAACACAGGTCGCGGCGACGCGCACCGCGCCGCTCAGGCGGTTGCGCGCGCACGGCGAAGGCGCGCGCGACGAAGTCCTGGCGAAGGCGCGGCAGCAGCTGCACGGCGGCCAAGATCCGGCGGCGGTGCTCGAGTTCCTGGCGCACACGCTGACCAACCGCCTGCTGCACGCGCCGACGGTCGCGCTGCGGCAGGCGGCACTGGAAGGCGACGCCTCGCTCGCGCGCGCGGCCGAAAAACTGTTCCCCGCCGCCCCGCACCCCGGTGCGGACGCCGGCGCGGGCGCCCCTGCCGACGCCGACCCCGCCGCCGAATCCATCGCCGATGCTCCCTAGCCTGCGCCGCAAACTGGAAGCCCTCGCCGAACGCCGCGAGGAGCTCGAGCGGCTGCTGGCCGATCCCGGCGTGATCGGCGACAACGACCGCTTCCGCACGCTCTCGCGCGAGTTCTCGCAACTCGAGCCGGTCGCCGTCGCGCTCGCCGCGGAGGCGCAGGCGCGCCGCGACCTCGAGGCCGCGCAGGCGATGCGCGGCGACGCCGATTTCGCGGAACTGGCCGAGGAGGAAATCGCGGCCGCCAACGCGCGACTGGCCGATCTCGAGTCCGAGCTGATGGCGCAGCTGGTGCCGAAGGATCCGCGCGACGAGGGCAACCTCTACCTCGAAGTGCGCGCGGGCACCGGCGGCGACGAGGCCGCGATCTTCGCCGGCGACCTGTTCCGGATGTATTCGCGCTATGCCGAGCGGCAGGGCTGGCGCGTCGAGGTGGAATCGGCGAATCCCGGCGAGCACGGCGGCTACCGCGAGATCGTCGCCCGCGTCGAGGGGCGCGGCGCGTACTCGAAGCTGAAGTTCGAATCCGGCACGCACCGCGTGCAGCGGGTGCCGGAGACCGAATCGCAGGGCCGCATCCACACGTCGGCGGCGACGGTGGCGATCATCGCCGAGGACGCCAGCGACGTCGCGATCGAGATCAACCCCGCCGACCTGAAGGTGGACACGTTCCGCTCCTCCGGCGCGGGCGGCCAGCACGTCAACAAGACCGAGTCGGCGATCCGCATCACCCACGTGCCCAGCGGGGTGGTGGTCGAATCGCAGACCGAGCGCAGCCAGCACGCGAACCGCGACAAGGCGATGAAGCGGTTGAAGGCGATGCTGGTCGAAGCCGAGATCGAGAAGCGCGCGGCCGCGCAGGCCGCCGACCGCAAGCTGCAGGTCGGCAGCGGCGACCGCAGCCAGCGCATCCGCACCTACAACTACCCGCAGGGCCGGATCACCGACCATCGGGTCGAGGGCCTGACGCTGTACGACCTGCCCAACGTGCTGGAAGGCGACCTCGAGGCGCTGGTCGAGCGCCTGGCGCGCGAGCAGCAGGCCGACGACCTGGCCCGCCTCGGACGCGAATGAGCGCGCGCGGCAACGCCGACCGCCGGAACGCATAGACTGCGCGCATGGACACGACCATCCGCCGCGCCTCCGCCGCCGACCTGGACGTACTCGTCCCGCTGTTCGACGCCTATCGCGTGTTCTATGCGCAGCCTTCGGATCCGGTGCGCGCGCGCGACTTCCTCGCCGAGCGGCTCGCGCACGGCGAATCGGCGGTGCTGGTCGCCGAGCGCGGGCCGTCCGCGGTCGGCTTCACCCAGCTCTATCCGATCTTCTCCTCGGTGCGCACCGCGCGCACATGGCTGCTCAACGACCTGTTCGTGGTCGAGGGCGCACGCCGCGGCGGCGTGGCGCGCGCGCTGCTCGACGCGGCGGCGGCGTTCGCGCGGGAACAGGGCGCCGCCGGCCTGATGCTGGAGACCACCCGCGACAACGCGCCGGCGCGCGCGCTGTACCGCGCCGCGGGCTGGCACGAGGACGAGACCCAGTGGTACTCGCTGGCGACGACCCCGTGAGCGCCGCGAACGACTTCATCCCGCTGGCGCTGTGCGTGCTCACGGTGTCGGACACGCGCGGCCCGGAGCAGGATTCCTCCGGCGACTATCTCGTCGAGGCGCTGCGCGAGGCCGGCCACGCGCTGCATGCGCGCGCGCTGCTGCCCGACGACCGTTACCGGCTGCGCGCGCAGGTGTCGCAGTGGATCGCCGACGACGCGGCCGACGGCATCCTGGTCACCGGCGGCACCGGCTTCACCGGCCGCGATTCCACGCCCGAAGCGCTGCTGCCGCTGCTCGACAAGGAGATGCCCGGCTTCGGCGAGCTGTTCCGCGCGCTGAGCTTCGAGGAGATCGGCACGTCGACGCTGCAGTCGCGCGCCTTCGCCGGGCTGGCGAACGCGACCTTCCTGTTCGCCCTGCCCGGCTCGACGTCCGCATGCCGCACCGCGTGGGAGAGGATCGTGCGCGCGCAGCTGGACGCGCGCACGAAGCCCTGCAACCTCGCTACCTTGCGTCCCCGCCTGCGGGAGCGCTGAGCGGCGCCGCGCGCTTGCCGAGCGCGTCGAACTCCGGGCCCGCGAGCCGCAGGTTCGCCTTCAGGTAGGCGCGCAACTCGGCGCCGGGCGCATCCGGCGCGGCGCCGCCCAGGTGCGCGTGCAGCATCTGCACCATCAGGTACGCGTAGGCCTCGCGCGGCACCGGCGCCACCGGCGAATGGCCGCCACCCGGCTCGACGTACAGGCTGACCGGCTTGCCGAGCCGCTGCAGCCGCGCCACGTAGTCGATGACGCCACGCGCCGCGACGGTGCGGTCGGCGCCGCCGGCCATCACCAGCAGCGGCCGCGCCATCCGCGACGCGTTCGCCAGCGGCGACTGCGCGTGCAGCCGTGCGTAGGTCGCGGGATCCGCCGGATCCATCTCCAGCGCGCGGAGCGTCAGCGCGAGCGAACGATCCGGCAACGCGCCCTGGTCGCCCGAGGCCACCAGCCAGCGCATGCCCCAGGCGAGGTCCGGCGGCGGCGAGCCGGCGACGCCGACCTTGAACAGTTCCG
>DASTWT010000066.1:0-3278 GCA_035765815.1 Luteimonas sp.
GCCGCTGCGCGTCTTGGGCAGCGCCGGCGCCCACTGGATGTGGTCGGGCGTGGCGGTGGGGCCGATCTCCTCGCGCACCTGCGCCACGAGCGCCTTGCGCAACGCTTCCGAAGGCGCGACGCCTTCCTTCAGCGTCACGTACGCGTAGATGCCCTGGCCCTTGAGGTCGTGCGGGAAGCCGACCACCGCGGCTTCGGCCACCGCGTGGTGCGCGACCAGCGCGCTCTCGATCTCGGCGGTGCCGATGCGGTGGCCGCTGACGTTGATCACGTCGTCGACGCGGCCGGTGATCCACCAGTCGCCGTCGGCGTCGCGGCGCGCGCCGTCGCCGGTGAAGTACATGCCCGGGTAGGCCTTGAAGTAGGTGTCGACGAAGCGCTGGTGGTCGCCGTAGACGGTGCGCATCTGCCCCGGCCACGAGTCGAGCAGCACGAGGTTGCCTTCGCCGGCGCCTTCGATGAACCTGCCCTCGGCATCGACCAGCGCCGGGCGCACGCCGAAGAAGGGCTTCATCGCCGCGCCGGGCTTGGGGTCGGCGACGACACCCGGCCACGGCGCGATCAGGATGCCGCCGGTCTCGGTCTGCCACCACGTATCGACGACCGGGCAGCGCGATTCGCCGACCACGTCGTGGTACCAGCGCCAGGCTTCAGGATTGATCGGCTCGCCGACCGAACCGAGCAGGCGCAGCGATTTCCGCGAGGTCGCGCGCACCCAGTCGTCGCCTTCGCGCATCAACGCGCGGATCGCGGTCGGCGCGGTGTAGAAGATCGTGACGCCGTGGCGGTCCACCACCTGCCAGAAGCGCGAGCAGTCGGGCCAGGTCGGCACGCCCTCGAAGACGAGCGCCGTGCTGCCGTTCGCCAGCGGGCCGTACACGATGTAGCTGTGGCCGGTGACCCAGCCGATGTCGGCGGTGCACCAGTACACGTCGTCCTCGCGCAGGTCGAACGCCACCTCGTGCGTGTACGCCGCGAACACCAGGTAGCCGCCGGTGGTGTGCAGCACGCCCTTCGGCTTGCCGGTGCTGCCGGAGGTGTAGAGGATGAACAGCGGATCCTCCGCGTTCATGCGCTCGGGCTCGCAGGCGTCGGGCTGGCCTTCGACCACCGCGTCGACCCAGCGGTCGCGCGGCATCTGCATTGCGACGGCGCCGCCGGTATGGCGCACGACGAGCACGGTCTCGACGCTGTTGGTGCCGGGCAGCTTCAGCGCGGCGTCGACGTTCGCCTTGAGCGGAACGCGCTTGCCGCCGCGCATGCCTTCGTCGGCGGTGATGACGAGCTTGCTGCCGCAGTCGGCGATGCGGTCGGCGATCGAATGCGGCGCGAAGCCGCCGAACACCACCATGTGCACCGCGCCGATGCGCGCGCAGGCGAGCATCGCCACGATCGCGTCCGGGATCATCGGCAGGTAGATCGTGACCCGGTCGCCCTTGCCGACGCCGAGGTTGCGCAGCGCGTTGGCGAGGCGGCACGTGCGCGCGTGCAGCTCGCGGTAGCTGATGCGCTGCGGGCCGGCGGCAGGGTCGTCGGGCTCGAACACGATCGCGGCCTTGTCGCCGCGTTTCGCCAGGTGCCGGTCCAGGCACTCCACGCTCGCATTCAGCTCGCCGTCCGCGTACCAGCGCACGTGGAAGTCCGCGGCGTCGAACGAGGTGTCCTTCACCTGCGTCGGCCGGCGCATCCAGTCCAGCCGGGAGGCGGCGCGGCCCCAGAAGCCGTCCGGGTCGCGCAGGGACTCGTCGTGGAGGCGCGCGTACGTGGCGGCATCGAGGGTCATGGCCGGCTCCTTTCCTGCGGACAGGCCGCCAGTTTGCCGCAACCCGGCGCCGGGCCGGGACCGATGGCGGTTCCCGCGCCCTTGCCGCAGCCGGCCCGGTGACTTCAGGCCTATGCCGCTTTCACGCGCCGGGTTTATGTTGCGGGTCCCTCCCGAACCGGTGACTGCCCCATGCGCCTCTCCCGTCCCACCCTGCTGGCGATGGCCATCTGCGCCTGCGTCGCGTGCACCCGCACGCCGAGCGCCGACGAGACCGCGAAGACCGCCACGCCCCCCGCGGCGACCGCGCCGGCGCAACCCGTGATCGGCATCGACCTCGCCGGCATGGACAAGTCGGTCCAGCCGGGCGACGACTTCAACGAATACGCGAACGGCGGCTGGCTGAAGACCGCCGAGATCCCGGCAGACCGCTCCAGCACCGGCATCTTCCTGCAGGTTTTCCAGAAGGCCGAGCAGCGCCAGGCCGACCTGGTGAAGTCGATCATCGACGCCAAGCCGGCCGCCGGCACCGACGAGCGCCGCATCGCCGACTACTACGCCGCGTTCATGGACACCGCCACGATCGAGCAGCGCGGCCTGGCGCCGGTGCAGCCCGAGCTCGACGCGATCGCCGCCGTGAACGACAAGGCCGCGTTCGCCACCTACCTCGGCCAGAACCTGCGCGCCGACGTCGACCCGCTCAACGCGACCAACTACTACACCGACCGCCTGTTCGGCCTGTTCGTGACCCAGGGCCTGCAGGACCCGGCGCACAACATGGCTTACCTGCTGCAGGGCGGCCTGGGCATGCCGAACCGCGACTACTACCTGTCCTCCGACAAGGACATGGCCGCGGTGCGCGATGCGTACAAGACGTACATGACCGCGCTGATGAAGCAGGCGGGCATCGCCGACGCCGAGGCGAAGACGAAGACGATCTACGCGCTCGAGGAGAAGATCGCCAAGGCGCAGGCCTCGATCGTCGACACCGAGAACGTGCACAACGCGCAGGCCTGGCCCACCGCCGACTTCGCGAAGAAGGCGCCGGGCCTCGACTGGGCCGCGTACTTCAAGGCCGCCGGCCTCGACGGCCAGCAGACGATCACGGCGTGGCAGCCGGGCGCGATCGCGAAGCTGTCGGCGCTTACCGCCAGCGTCCCGCTGCAGGACTGGAAGGACTGGGCGACGTTCCATGCGATCAACCGCGCCGCCGGCCTGCTGCCGAAGGCCTACGCCGACCTCTCGTTCGGCTTCTACGGCACCACCCTCAGCGGCACGCCGCAGCAGCGCCCGCGCGACAAGCGCGCGCTGTCGGCGGTGAACAACGCGCTCGGCGACGCGGTGGGCAAGCTCTACGTGCAGAAGTACTTCCCGGCGTCCTCGCGCGAGAAGATCCAGCAGCTGGTCGCGAACCTGCTCGCGGTGTTCCCGGAGCGCATCGACAAGCTCGACTGGATGGACGACGCGACCAAGGCCAAGGCCAAGGCCAAGGTCGCCGCGACCAAGGTCGGCGTCGG
>DASTWT010000067.1:0-3982 GCA_035765815.1 Luteimonas sp.
TCCGATTCGACGACGAAAAACTGCAGCGGTACGATGGCAACCCGCCCTCCGACAACAGCAGCGAATCGGTATTCATACCGGCTTTCGGAACTTTCATGAAGAAGCTTCCGAATTCGAAGACCGTGAAGGTGGAGATCCAGATCTACCAGGCCGGAAATCAAGTCTTCGAATTCGATGTTTCCGGGTTCAAGCCGGAAAATTTCAAGTAGAGAGGTCCCATGCCTCCCGGGCGCAGCGGCGCCGGCGTCGGCCGGCGCCGGCAAGAGCGCTTGATCGCAAAAGGAAAAGGGCCGCAATCGCTTGCGGCCCTTTCCGTATCGAAGAGTGGTGGAGCGGATGGGGATCGAACCCACGACCTTCGCGATGCGAACGCGACGCTCTCCCAGCTGAGCTACCGCCCCACGTGTGTTGCAACCCCGGCCTGGGACCGGGAGCCGCGCATTATACGGATGCGGGCGGAACGTCGCCAGCCGTCGCGGCCGCATCCGGCCCGGGCGCGGCCACGACGGGCGTCGCGGCCGCGGCAGACGCCTCCAGCAGCGGCGCCAGGCGCGGTTCCAGCAAGGCGCGACGCCAGCCCGCCAGCGGGCCGGGCCACGCCGCGGAGCCGTCGGCCCGCGCGTCCAGCAGGGCCTGCAGCCAGCGGCGGGACGCGAGCACGCCGTCCGGCAGGCCGAGTTCGGCGCTCAGGGCGGCGACGGCGTCCTGCAGCTTGCGCATGCGCGCCTTGTCGCGGTCGTCGGCGCGCGCCAGCGGCGCATCCGCTTCGTCGGGCAGCGGCGTGTCCAGCGCGGCCCAGAGCGCGTCGCCGAGCGCGCGCGGCGATTTCGGCGTGGCCTCGAGCTGACGCTGCAGCGACGCGCGGTCCGCGGGGGGCTTGCGGGCGAGGGCGGTCGCCAGTTCATTGTCGAGGATCCAGCTGCGCGGGCGGTCGGCGCGGCGCGCATGCGCGTCGCGCCAGCGCAGCAGGCGCAGCAGGCGGTGCTGCGCCGGCGCATCGAGGAACTGCGCCGAGCGCATCGCCAGGTGCGGCCACGGTTCCGGCGTTTCGTCGACCGCGGCGGCGACGGTGCGGTGCGCGTCCTCGCGCAACCAGTCGTCGCGCCCCGCCTGCGCGAGCCGCGCCGCGAGCAGGTCGTGCAGCGCGAACAGGTGCAGCACGTCGTCCGCGGCGTATTCGAGCTGCGCCGCCGACAGCGGCCGCCGCAGCCAGTCCGAGCGCGTCTCGCCCTTGGGCAGCGCGATCCCGAGCAGGTCCTGCACGAGCCGCTGGTAACCGGCGCCCGCGGCGACGCCGGCGAGCGCGGCCGCCACCTGGGTGTCGAACAGCGGCGCCGGCACGACGCCGCAGGCGTGCTGCAGGGCGACGAGGTCCTCGCTCGCGCTGTGCATCACCTTCAGCACCGCCGGATCGGCGAGCATCGGCGCGAGCGCCGCGTTCATCCCCGGCGCCAGCGCGTCCACCAGCAGGACGTCTCCGCCTTCGAGCGCGACCTGGACGAGGGCGAGCTTCGGCCACCATGTGCGCTCGCGCACGAATTCGGTGTCCAGGCCCACGCGGGGCGGGGCGGCGCGCAATCGCGCGGCCAGGTCGGCGGGGTCATCGATCCAGAGGCTCACCGCGCACAGCCTAACGGTTGCCGCCGGCCGCGCCTATGGCTAAGTTGCGATCGGACGATCCGCCCGCGTTGCGCGGGCCACCACGGGAGCCGGCATTGCGCGCCAGCCGCATCCTCATCGCCGTGCCGGGATTCGCGACCGCGCTCGCGCTCGCGCTCGCGGGCGGCTGCGGCCGCGACGCGGGCAAGCCGGGCGCCGGGGCGCCGGCGGTCGCGCGCGACGCCGCGGGCCACGTCATCGTGGAGGGCGACGATCGCATCGCCGCGACGCTGACGTGGGAGCCGCCGGCGATCGAACTGCCGCCGGACGGCCTGGACGCCGCGCGCAAGGCCGCGGCGAAGGCGCTGGCCGCCGGCAACCTGCACGCGGACGCGACGTCCGCGATCCCGCTGTACCTCGCCATCCTGCAGCGTGCGCCCGACGACGCGAAAGCCCGCGACGGCCTGCAACGCGCCACCGCGGCGACGATCGTCGAGGGCGACGCCGCACTCGCCGACGCAGGCGACGACATCGACGCACTGCGCCGCGCGCACGAGGCGGCTGCGGTACTGCGCGCGGTCGCGCCGCGCGATGCGGGCACCGTCGCCTACCTCGAGCGCGTCGACCGCGCCGACCGCCTCTGGGAACTGAACCGCGGCGCGGAAGCCGACCTGCGCGAAGGCCGCCTGGGCGAAGACGGGCAGGCCGGGGCGCTGGGCCGCCTGCGCGAGGCGCTGCGCCTGCAGCCGGCGCAGCCGCGCGCGCTGCAGGGGCTGGCGGCGGTGGAAAGCGGCCTGATCCGGCGCGCCGAGGATGCGGGCGAGCGCGGCGACTTCGGCGCGGCGAAGCGCTGGCTCGGCCTGGCCGCCCTGGTCCTGCCCGGCAGCGACCGTGGCACGATCGCGGACGCGCGCGCGCGCGTCGCGGCGATGCGCGCCGCGCGCATCGTCCGCCTGCGCGACGAAGGCCTGCAGGCCCTGCGCGAGCGGGGCGGCGCGCGCGAGCTCGCGTTCGCCCGCGGCCGCCTGGACGAACTGCTGCGCATCGCCGATCCCGGCGATCCCGCCGCCGCCGAACTGCGCGAGCGCATCGAACTGGCCAGCCACTACGGCCTGTTCCACCCCGGCCAGGCCTTCACCGACGCGATCGGCTACGGGGCGCGCGGCCCGGAGATGGTCGTGGTCCCGCACGGCGCGTTCCGGATGGGCGCGCCGGCCGGCGAACCCGATTCGAGCGACCTGGAGCGCCCGCAGCATTACGTGCGCTTCGATCGCGGCTTCGCCCTGTCGCGCACCGAGGTCACCGTCGGCGAGTTCCGCCGCTTCGTCGCCGCCACCGGCTACCGTCCGACGGCGACGCGCCGCGGCTACTCCATGGCCTACGACGCGCGCAGCGGCAACTTCGTGCGGAGCACGGGCGTCGACTGGCGCAGCGCGTACGACGGGCGCCCGGCGACCGACGACATGCCGGTGGTCCACGTCAGCGCGCGCGACGCCGACGCTTACGCCGACTGGCTCGCCAGGCAGAGCCACCAGCGCTACCACGTGCCGAGCGAGGCGCAGTTCGAATATGCCCTGCGCGCCGGCGGCACCAGCCGCTTCCCTTGGGGCGACGGGTCGCCGCGCGCGGGCACCGGTAACCTGACCGGCGGCCGCGATGCAGGCCCGGGCGGCCGCACCTGGCACAACGCGTTCGCCGGCTACGGCGATGGTTACTGGGGGCCCGCGCCGGTCGCCCGCTTCCGCGCCAATGCATACGGCCTTCACGACATGGCCGGCAATGTGAGCGAGTGGGTGGCGGACTGCTGGCACGACGGCTACCGCCGCGCGCCCGGCGACGGCGGCCCCTGGGTGAACCCGGGCTGCCGCACGCGGACGATGCGCGGCGGCGCGTGGGCCAGCTCGCCCGGACAGACCCGTTCCGCATGGCGCGCCCCGGCGCGCGTGGACACCACCAATGCGCGCCTGGGCTTCCGGGTCGCACGCGAACTTTGACCCGCGGCCCCGGCCGCGCACGGAGGCGGAGGCAGGCGCATGCGGCAGGATCCTTTCGGCAATCGCGGCACGGCGCGCCGGCGCATGGGCGGGCTGCACTGGTGGGTGCTGGTCGCCTTCGCGCTGTATGCCGGCTGGTACTGGTTCTCCAACCGTTCGACCGACGCGCTGACCGGCGAGAAGGTCGTGATCGACAAGAACATCAGCCCGGACGACGAGAAGGCGCTGGGCCTGCAGGCCTACGACGAAATCCTGCAGCAGGAGAGCCCGCTGCCCGCGGACTCGGAGATCTCGCGCCAGGTGCGCGAGATCGCGCAGCGCCTGGTCGCGAAGGTGCCGGAGGTCGAGGACGCGCTCGCCGCCGAGCACGGCCTGCAGGCGCCGCACGT
>DASTWT010000068.1:0-2557 GCA_035765815.1 Luteimonas sp.
GCTGTAGACCAGGCCCGCCGAGCGGCTGGTGACGCCGTGCGACATCTCGTGGCCGGCGACGTCGAGCGCGACCAGCGGGTTGGAGGTCACGCCGTTGTCGCCGTCGCCGAAGGTCATGCAGAAGCAGCCGTCGCTCCAGAATGCGTTGTCGTAGTTCCGGCCGTAATGCACGCGGCTCACGGCGCCCACGCCGTCGTTGCCGATGCCGTGGCGGCCGTGCACGTCGAGGTAATAGTCCCAGGTGGCGGAGACGCCGTAGTGCGCGTCCGCGGCGACGGTGGCGGAATCGTGCAGCCCGCCGTTGCCCCACTTGTTGTCGGCGTCGGTGTAGATCGAGCCCATGCCGGTCTGGCGCAGGCCCATGTTGGTGGTGTAGCCGCCGCCGCGGGTGAGGTCGCGCATCTGGTAGCCCTTGCCGCACTTGACGCTGTCGATCGCCACGTCGCCCTCGGTGAGGCTGTGGCCGACGCCGACCGCGGGCGTGCCCGACGCGCAGGCGTCGGTGTCGCGCCCCGGCTGCGCCGTCTCGATTCCGTCCCAGCGGTCGAGCATCTTGCCGCTCTTCGCATCGACGAAGTAATGCATCTCGCGCGGGGTCTGGTCGGCGCTGAAGCCGCGCAGCACGACCTCGTAGGCGAGCACGGGCTTCGCGCCGCGGGCGTAGACCACCAGGTGCGAATCCGGGGCTTCGGTGGCCTTGCCGGCGAACTCGCGGTTGGCCACGCCCACGGCGCGGCTCTTGGCGATGCCCGGGCGGATGCCGGGGCGCTTGCGCGTGGCCAGCGTCTCGCTCACGCCCAGCGCCTTGCCGTTGCGCGAATGCAGCACCATGTCGCCGCCGATCACCGGCAGGCCGTGGTAGGTGCGCGCGAAACGGACGTGCTCGGTGCCGTCCGGATCGACGATCGTGTCTTCGGGGATGAACGCGTCGGCGGTCGCCTGGTTGGCCAGTCCGTTCACCTGGCGCGCCGAGAGCAGCGCGCTGGCGCGGGCAACGACGGCGTCGCGGGCGGAAGGGCGCCCCGCCGCCGTGGCGGGCGCGGCGGCGGCGAGCGCGGTCGCGATGGCGGCGCTGAGGAGGCAGGTCTGGACGTTCATGGCGGTATCCCCGTGCTGGAGTTGCGTGTTACGGCTGGATGCGTTGCGCCGGCGCGAGGCGCGCGACGAGCGAGAGGTATTCGGCGAACTGCAGGCGCTGGTCGCGATTGCGGTCGAACGCGGACAGCGCCGGCGCGGCCTTGCCCGCGGCGCGTACCAGTTCCAGGTTCGGGTACTCGCCGGCGTCGATGGCGTCGTCACGGTTCGCGTCGATCCTGTCGAACTGACCGCGCAGGCGGACGGCGGCCTCGGTCCCGGCTTCCGCGCGGCGCCGGAAGGCGGCCATGCCGGCGCCGAATTCGGCCTGCGACAGCTTGCCGTCGTGGTCGGTGTCCCAGGCCTTGAACTGGGCGTCGATGGCCGCGTCCGCGGCGTGCGACGCCGGGGCGCGCGGCTGCGTCGGGTGCGCCTGCGCCTGCGCGGGATGCGGATGCGGCTGCGGCTGCGCCTGCTGCGGCTGCGCGAAAGCCGCGCAGGAGAGGCAGGCGCCCGCCAGGCCCGCGGCCAGTAGCGCCAGGCGCGCGCTCACGGCGCCGCCTCCGCGGGAATCTCGGATTCGAACGTGATCAGGTCGCGGATCTCCGGCGTGCGCAGCCCGATCATCATCGGGTTGCGCACGTTCGGCAGGAAGCTGATGTCGAACACTTCGGTGATGTCGCCCTCGAACCGGATCCAGTTCATGACGTCGCCGTTGGCCAGCGACAGGATCTGCACCCCGCACCACGGCTCGGCGTCGCGCTTGCGCAGCTCCGCGTCCAGCGGCAGCCCCTCGAAGCGCTGGTTGCGCGGCTTCGACAAGCCCACCGCCGCCACGTTGCCGATGATCGACAGCCCGCGCGCGAACCCCGGCACGAACGCCAGCGGTACGAACCGCTTCTTCTCCAGGTCCACCCAGCCCAGGTGCCCGGTGCCGGCGTTGAGCACCCACAGCCGCCCGTTGGCCCACCGCGGCGAATGCGGCATCGACAGCCCCTCGCACACGACCTCGTCGGTCTCCACGTCGATCACCACCCCGCCGTCGTGGCGGCGGTCGCGCCAGCCGTCCACGGTGTCGCTCTTGCACACCGCGGTCACGTACTTCGGCCGGCCGTCCACCATCGCCAGCCCGTTCAGGTGGCACCGGTCCTCCGGCGCCAGCTTGCTGATGAACTTCGGCTTCCAGATCGCCTTGAAGCTGTGCGTCTGGCTCAGCTCGGCCAGGCACGAATACTTCGTGTTGACGAACACCACCTTGCCGTTGCGCCGGATCCCCAGCTCGTGGATGTCCAGGTCGCCGATGGTCTGCGCGTTGCGCGGCACGTAGCACTTGTCGAACTGGCCGTGGATCACCTCGTTGGGGCGCAGCACGTTCTCGAAGCGCCACAGCTGGTACAGCCCGCCCAGGTAGATCCGCTGCGCGTTGCCGACCACGCCCATCGCCCGCTCGAAGATCCGCTCGAAGAACGACACCCGGCCCTGC
>DASTWT010000069.1:0-9307 GCA_035765815.1 Luteimonas sp.
CGGCGACGTCATGAACTGGATCCGGTTCGAGGGCGACATCACCGAAGTGTTCGACATCAGCTTCCTGCCGAACGTGCGCAACCCGATGATGATCGGGCTGCGCACGCCGGAGATCCGCGACCTGATCACGTTCGAGTCGGACTTCGCCGCCGAAGCCGCAACCGAGCCCGTCGCGGAGACCGTTCCGTCATGACGCCGGAAATCGTCCCCGTGTGGAAGGCGGTGACGCCCGCCATCGCCGCCGGCCTGGATGAACTCTGGGCGCGGAGCGGCGCCGTCCCCGACGGCGCGGGCCGTGCCACGCGCGCGGCCCAGGCGGTGTGCATCGCGCGCGATCCCGCGCGGCCCGACGCGATCCTCGCCGTCGGCACCGCGGTGGTCCGCGTGCTGCCGCGCCTGCGCCAGCCGATGTACTACTACCGCCAGTATTTCGCCGACGAATTCCGCGGCGGCCGGCAGACGGTCCCGTTCTTCAACCGTGCGCGGCAGGCGTTGCAGGAATACAACGCCGCGCTGGAGCGGCCCGAAGCCCTGGGCGTGCTGCTCGAGATCGAGAACCCGATGCTGGCGAAGCGCTACGACCGGGCCGTCGAATCCGACGCGGGCTCGGTCTTCATCGGCTACTCGCCGCGAGGCCTGCAGCTGCGGGTGTCGTACTTCGACGACGCACGCCTGCTGCCGCCGGCTGGCTAGCCGCGGCTTCCGCGTGCCGCAGCAGGTCGGACAGGTACCAGCGGCCGTCGATGCGCTCCAGCGAAACCGTGGTGTCGATGTCCTGGCCGGCGAAGCGGTAGCGCATCCGCACCGTGGCGCGGTCGCCGGTCTGCTGCAGCAGGCTGGCGTCGAGCGCGACCAGGCCGCCGTCGATGTCGAGGCCGTAGCGCATCAGCGCCAGCTTCAGCGCGGCGGCGAAGGGCCCGATGCGACGCAGGCTCGCGTCCATGCCGGCGGTGCGGAAGTCGTCCGCCGAGGCGAGGCGGACGCGTCGCGCCGCGGTGGCGAGCTGCACGATCGAGGCGCGCGCGCGTTCGCGGTCGCCGAGCGGCGCCTGCGCCGCCCACCGGCTGGCGGCGGCGACGAGCTGCGCGTAGTGCTGGCGCTCGTCGGCGCTGTAGCCGGCGGCGTCGCTGGCGATGTACTGGGTGCCGAACTGGCCGAGCGCGATCGCCGCCGAACGCAGGTCGCGGGTGGCGCCGGCGAACTGCTTGTCGAACGTCTGCTGCAGCTTCGCCTCCGATCCCGGTTCGGCCAGCGCGTGCAGGATCGCCGGAAGCCGCCGCCCGAACGGCAACTCGTCCAGCGGCCAGCGGGTGCGGCCTTCCTTCCACGCGGCCTGCAGCCGCGCGTGCAGCGCCGGCGGCACCGCTTCGATCGCGAAGGCCTCCAGCTCGTCGTTGCGCAGGTGCGCGGTGAGCTGGCGCACGGCCTGGGCCGGGCGCGTCGCCGCGGCGGTGGCCGGCGGCGGCGGCGGGGGCTCGTCGGGGTCCGCGCGCCGGCACGACGCGGCCAGCGCCAGGCATGCGCAGGCCAGCAGCATGGTGGCGGATCGAAGGGCGGGCGTCGGTCGCATCCGGGAGGCGCCCCTCCCCGGGCGCCCCCGCATCGTGCCAAAGAAAAGGAGGCCGGTGGCCTCCTCGAATCCGGCGGGGCCGGAGGACAGTCAGTTGTGGCATGGCTCCGGCATGAGGCCGGACGAGCTCAGGCTAGCGCGGCCCTGGAGCTTATGCAACACCTCAATTTCACATGTGTAACTGATTGATTCAATTACGCATATCGTCGAGTACCGCTTCCTTGGCGGCGCGCTGGACGGCGGCCGGCTGGCCCTTCGCGGCCCCGATCGCGGCGGATTCCCAGGAGCCGTACATCGGGTTGGGCAGCGGCCACCAGCGCTCGCCGACCCAGCCCATGTAGGGCGCCATCGCCGCGCGCCGGCCCGCGAGCGTGTTGTCGGGCAGGGCGATGAAGTCGCTGACCTGGTCGCCGACCTGCATCAGCACGCGGTAGCGCTGCGCGACCAGGCGCCGCCGGCAGGTCTTGTCGGAGCCCTTCGGTTCGCACCCGGGGACCACCATGCCCAGCCCCATGACCTGCGAGGCGTCGGCGATCGGGAAGCCGGCGTTGCGCAGGTTGTCGTAGGTCGCCTGCGCCTGGTCGGCGTCGCGGTTGCTGATGTAGAAGACGGTGACGCCCTGCTTCGCGGCGGCCTGCAGGAATTCGAGCGCGCCGGGCAGCGGCTTCGCCTTCGCCTCGGACACCCAGGCGCGCCAGGCGTCGTTGTCGAAGCCCTTGCCGCTGCGGATCTGCCGCACCTGGTCGGGCGAGTTGTCGAGCACGGTCTCGTCGATGTCGACGATGATCGCCGGCGGCAGCGCGCGCGGGTCGTTGTCGCGGTCGCCCTTCGGCAGCGCGTCCCAGGACTTGTCGGCGAGCGCGGCGGCGAGGTGCTCGCCGGCGGCCCGGTACGCCTGGACGTACACCAGGTCGCGCTCGACCGAGGTCTGGTACCAGACGGTCGCGTCGAGGTCGTCGTTGGGCGGCGGCGCGTCGGTCGCGGACGCGGACACGGCGGCCGTCGCGGCGTCGCCATGGGTGGCGACGGTCACGCAGCCGGCCAGCAGCGCGGCGGCGAGCAGGGTGGTGGCGGGCAGGGCGAGGCGCATCGTCGGCTCCGGCGTTCGTTCGATCCGCCGAGTGTACCTACGAGCCGAGCAGCTCGCGGATCGCGGCGAAGCCGGCGCTGGCGCGCTCGGCCTTGCGCTGCGCGTCGGCGACGGGATCGGCGCCGTCGCGCTGCAGCTCGGCCGCCGGCAGCTCGTCGAGGAAGCGGCTGGGCAGGTTGCGCTGGCGCTCGCCCCAGCGCTGCGCTTCCTTCGAATACGACAGCCAGAGCTGTTCCTTCGCGCGGGTGATGCCGACGTAGAGCAGGCGGCGCTCCTCGTCGAGGCGGCCTTCCTCGATGCTCGCTTCGTGCGGCAGGTTGCCGTCCTCGACGCCGACGATGAACACGTAGCGGAACTCCAGGCCCTTGGCCGCGTGCAGCGACATCAGCCGCACCTGGTTGCCGGCGTCGCCCTTGTCGGCGTGCGAGAGCAGCGCGAGCGCCGCCGCCAGGTCGGCGATGCCGGCGCCGTTGCCGCGGCCGCCGGGACCGCCGTCGAACCAGTCGGCGAGCTCGTCGAGGTTGCGCCGCCGCGCCTGGAACTGCGCTTCGTCCCTGCACTGGGCGCGCAATGCAGCCAACAGGCCGCTGCGCTCGTTGAGCTTGCGCACCAGCTCGGCGGGCGCGAGGCGCTGCGCGTCCTCGCGCAGGCCGCGCACGATGTTGGCGAATTCCTGCAGCGCGTTGCCCGAGCGCGCCGGCAGCTGCTTCAGCAGGCCGATCGACTCGGATGCGCGCGACAGCGGCAGGTGCGCGTGCTGCGCGAGCTCGGCGAGCTTCGCCAGGGTCGTGCCGCCGACCCCGCGCGACGGCGACGCGACCGCGCGCAGGAAGGCCGCGTCGTCGTCGGGGTTCGCGACCAGGCGCAGCCACGACAGCGCGTCCTTCACCTCGCCGCGGTCGAGGAAGGCGGTGCCGCCGGTGAGGTGGTAGGGCACGCGCAGCAGCTGCAGCGCCTTCTCCAGCGGCCGCGACTGGTGGTTGCCGCGGAACAGGATGCAGAAGTCGCTCCAGGCCGCGCCGCCGCCCGTGCTCGAATGCTTCTGCGACAGGAACTGGATCTCGGCCGCGACCTTCTCCGCCTCGTGCGCGCCGTCCTTGCACTCCCACACGCGGATGCGGTCGCCGTCCGGATTGCCGCTCCACAGGGTCTTCGGGTGCTCGTGCGGGTTGTTGGCGATCAGCGCGTTGGCCGCGCGCAGCACGCGGTTGCTGCAGCGGTAGTTCTGCTCGAGCTTGACGACCTGAAGTTCCGGATAGTCGGTGCCGAGCTGCAGCAGGTTGTCGGGATTGGCGCCGCGCCAGGCGTAGATCGACTGGTCGTCGTCGCCGACGCAGGTGAACAGGCCGCGCGGGCCCGCGATCGCCTTCAGCAGGCGGTACTGCGCGTCGTTGGTGTCCTGGCACTCGTCGACCAGCAGGTAGCCGATGCGCTCGCGCCAGGCGGCGACGGCATCCGCATCGTTCTCGAGCAACTGCACCGGCAGCCGGATCAGGTCGTCGAAGTCGACCGCGTTGAACGCCGCCAGCCGCTGCTGGTAGCGCTTGTACAGCAGCGCCGCCTCGCGCTCGCGGGTACCGCCCGCGGCGGCCATCGCCGCTTCCGGATCGAGGCAGGCGTTCTTCGCGCGCGACACGAGCTGGCGCATCGCTTCCACCGCGTCCGGCTTGGTGCCCGGCGGCAGCAGGTCCTTGAGCTGGCCGGTAGTGTCCTCGGCATCGAAGATCGAGAAGCCGCGCCGCAACCCCAGCTTCGCGTGCTCGACCTGCAGGATGCGCAGGCCGAGCGCATGGAAGGTGCAGACCGTCAGGCCTTCGGCCGCGTCGCCCTTGATCCGGCGCGCGACGCGTTCCTTCATCTCGCGCGCGGACTTGTTGGTGAAGGTGATCGCGGCGATGCGCTTCGCGGGCATCCGCCCGCTGGCGACCAGGTGCGCGATCTTCTCCACGATCACCCGGGTCTTGCCGCTGCCGGCGCCGGCCAGCACGAGCAGCGGCCCGTCCACGTGGAGCACGGCCTGGCGTTGCGGGGGGTTGAGGCCGTGCATTTGCGGGGGCGATCCGGAGCGGGGCGCGCGATGGCGAGCGCGCGATTGTAAGCCCGCGCCCGCAAGCCCGTGCTTGCAAGCCCGTGCTTGTTAAGATCATGGCGCCCCCGACGCGCACCCGGTCGCCCGCCCATGGCCAAGCTGTACTTCTACTACTCCGCGATGAACGCGGGGAAGACCACGACGCTGCTGCAGTCCGCGCACAACTACCGCGAGCGCGGCATGCGCGTGGCGATCCTCACGCCGCGCCTGGACCATCGCGCCGGCAGCGGCACGGTCGCCTCGCGGATCGGCCTGCGCGCCGACGGGACGCCGTTCGGCCGCGACGACGACCTGGAGCGCATGGTCCGCGCCAGCGTCGAGAGCCACGGTCCGCTGCATTGCGTGCTGATCGACGAGGCGCAGTTCCTGACCAAGACCCAGGTCTGGCAGCTCACCGAAATAGTGGATGCGCTGAAGATCCCGGTGCTCTGCTACGGCCTGCGCACCGATTTCCGCGGCGAACTGTTCGAGGGCAGCCAGTACCTGCTGGCCTGGGCCGACGAGCTGCAGGAAATCAAGACGATCTGCCACAGCGGCAGCAAGGCGACGATGACCGTGCGCGTGGACGCGAAGGGCCGCGCGGTGCAGGACGGGCCGCAGGTGGAGATCGGCGGCAACGAGCGCTACGTGTCGGTGTCGCGCGCGGAGTTCAAGCGGATCATGCGCGGCGAGGCCGGGATCGAACCGCTGCAGGCGCCGCTGCTGTAACGGCCGCCCCGCGCGGCGTCGCGTTTCAGCGACAGGCGGCGGCGAGCGACGCGATCTCGCGCCCGGTCGCGCTGCCTTCGGGCAACGCGTTGCGGACTTCGGCGGCGACGACCCGCAGCGTGGCCTGCGCCCGCGCGTGCGCGGGCCCGCCGCAGCGCAGGGACGCGGCGCTGGCGGCCGCGAGCCAGGCCACGCGGCGCACGCCGAGCTCGCGCGGCGAGCGGATCGCGGCCAGCGCGTCCAGCGTCGCCAGCGCGTCGCGGTCGCCGCGGCCCGCCAGGTAACGCGCGAGCGCGAGGCGCGCGCGCAGCACCTGCGGATGGTCCGGGCCGAGCGCGGCGCGCGCGGTGCGATCGCCGGCCTGCAGTTCGGCCAGGGCGCGCGCGTCGGCGCCGAGGCCCGCGTCGACCCGGCCCAGCAGCGTGTCGATCTCGCCCACCGCCGGATGCGCTTCGCCGAACGCGGCCACCCGGATCCGCCGGGCGCGCTCCAGCAGCGGCCTGGCCTCGACATCGCGGCCGGTGCCGTGGAGGACGATCGCCTTGTGCGACAGCAACTCCGCGGTCGCCGGCGACTGGCCGTCGTCGCGCAGCCGCGCCTGCGCGGCGTCGAGGTGGGCGAGCGCGTCCTCGGGGAAGCCGCGCTCCCAGGCGATGCGGGCGAGGCCGTCCTCGTCGTCGGCGACGTCCGGGTGCCCCGGTCCCGCGTGTTCCGCGGTCCAGGCGCGGGTCGCGCGCAGGGCCTGTTCCGCTTCGGCGTAGCGGCCGATGTCCACCTGCATGCTCGCCAGCGCGCGGCGCGCGGCCACGGTCGCCGGATGGCTGTCGCCGTGCAGCTCGCGGGCCAGCGACAGCGCGCTGGCGCAATCGCGCTCGGCGCCGACGGTGTCGCCGAGGCTGCGCTGCGCGAGGCACATGTCGCGCAGCAGGGACACCGCGAGCGGATGGCGCGCGCCGACGTTGGCGCGCAACTGGCGCAGCGCGGCGCGATCGTCTTGCAGCGCCTGCGCGAACTGGCCGGCGTCGGCGCGCAGGCCGGCGAGGTCGGCCAGGCTCTGCACGGTCGCAGCGGCGTCGCCGATCACGTCCCGGCGCAGCGCGAGCGCGCGCTGGAAGAGCGGCCGCGCGAGCTCGGGCTCGCGCGCGGCGCGGCGGCACAGGCCGAGCTGCGACCAGTATTCGGCGACCTGCACCGGCAGCTGGCGCTGCTCGCGCTGGGCGAGCGTGCCCAGCGGCGACATCGCGCCGATGCATGCGTCCTGCGCGCCGATCGCGAGCTGCGCGCGCCCGCGCTCCGTTGCCGATTCCAGGCGCAGGCTCGGCGGCGCGTCGCCGCCGAGCGCGCCGACGAGCGCGGCCTGCTGGTCCAGCAGCGCGAGCGCCGGCCGGTAGTCGCCCATGCCCAGGCGCAGGCGCGCGACCACGCCGGTGAGCTCGGCGCGCGCCACCGGCTGGCGCGCGAGTTCGCGCTGGCCGCGTCGCAGGCCGGCGTCGAGCAGGCCGCGGACGTCGAGCGGCGCGCCGGCGTTGTCGCCGCTGCCCGCGCGCTCGAACAGGCCGATCACGAAATCCTGCAGCGCCTGCGCGCGGCTGGCTTCCCGCACCGCCTGCCGCGCCTGCCAGGCGACCAGCACGAACGCCGCCGACAGCGCCAGCGACACCAGCAGCGTCGCGGCCAGGGCCCAGCGGTGCCGCGACACGTACTTGCGCAACCGGTAGCCGACGTTCTGCGGCCGCGCCAGCACCGGCTTGCCGGCGCGATAGCGGCCGATGTCGAGCGCCAGCGCCTCGACCGACGGATAGCGCTGTTCCGGGCGCTTGGCGAGCGCCTTGAGCACGATATTGTCGAGGTCGCCCGCCAGCGTGCGCGCCAGGCGCCGGCGCAACGCGCGCTCGCGCACCGATTCGTCCACCGGCGTGGCGCGCAGCAGGGCGTGCGAAGGCCGGGTCGGGTCGACGGCGACGATCGCCTCCTCCCACTCGGCGTCGGTGCGGCGCTTGAGCGCGTACGGCCGGCTGCCGGTGAGCAGCTCGTGCAGCACGACGCCGAGCGCGTACACGTCGGTCATCGTCGTGACCGGTTCGCCGCGGACCTGCTCCGGCGCGGCGTAGTGCAGGGTGAACGCGCGCAGGCCCGTGCCGGTGCCGGTCTGCTCCGGCGCCAGGTCGGCGGTGTCGAGCAGCTTGGCGATGCCGAAGTCGAGCAGCCGCACTTCCTCGTGCGGCGTCACCAGGATGTTCGACGGCTTGAGGTCGCGGTGCACGATCAGGTTGGCGTGCGCGTGGCTGACCGCATCGCAGGTCTGCAGGAACAGGCGCAGGCGCGCGTCGAGCGACAGGTTGCGGTTGCGGCACCAGTCGGTGATCGGCTCGCCTTCGACGTACTCGAGCGCGAGGTAGGGCTGGCCGTCGCCGCTGATCCCGGCGTCGAGCAGGCGGGCGATGTGCGGGTGCGCGAGCCGCGCGAGGATCTGCCGTTCGCGCACGAAGCGCAGCTGCAGGTTCGGGTCCGCGAGGCCGGGCCGCAGCAGCTTGAGCGCGACCCGGCGCTGGTACAGGCCGTCGGCGCGGCCGGCGAGCCAGACCTGGCCCATTCCGCCTTCGCCGATCAGCCGTTCGAGCCGGTAGGGCCCGACCAGCGTGCCCGGCCGCGGCCCCGGCGGCGGCGCGACCAGGGGTTCGGCGAGGAAGTCGGCGTGCGCGTCCTCGAGCGCGAGCAGGCCGGCGAGGTCGCGGCCGAGCTGCGGGTCGTCCTCGCGCATCATCGCCAGGCTGCGTTCGCGCGTGGCCGGGTCGAGTTCGAGCAGCGCGTCGAGCAGCGGCGACAGCTTGCGCCAGCGTTCGGCGTCCATCGCGCGGATGCCGGTCAGGCGTCCTGGAGCGATGCCAGCAGGAACATGCGCGCCTTCTGCCAGTCGCGGCGGATGCTGCGCTCGGAGCGCTTGAGCAGCGCCGCGATCTCCAGCTCCGACAGGCCGGTGAAGTAGCGCAGCTCCACCACCTGCGCCAGTCGCGGATCGACGGCGGACAGGCGGGTCAGGGCGACGTCGAGGCCCAGCGTGTCCTCGTCCAGGCGCAGGCCGCCCTCGAGGTCCTCGGGCAATTCGGCGACGCGGTGCAGGTCGCCGCCGCGCTTCTGCGCGAGGCGCTGGCGCGCGTAGTCGACGACGACGCTGCGCATGGCGGAGGCGGCGTAGGCGAAGAAGTGCGCGCGGTCGTCGAACTGCGCGGCGTTGCGCCCGACCAGCTTCAGGTAGGCCTCGTGGACGAGCGCGGTCGCGTCCAGGGTGTGCCCGAGCTGGCCGGCGAGCTGGCGCCGGGCCATCGCGTGCAGCTCCTGGTACAGCGTGGCGAGGACGCGATCGAGCGCGGCGCGGTCGCCCTCGCGTGCGGCGTCCAGCCACAAGGTGATGTCGGCGGTCTCTGCCAAGGTCTTGTCCCCGAAGACGCGGCCAATATAGCCCTTCGGCGTGACCGGTTGTCGCCTGGTTCCGCGTTCCGCGGCCCGTTCAGCGCTGGCAGTGCCCGCACCAGGCGGTGGCGCGCTGGCCGATGTCCCCCGATTTCAACGGCCGGCCGCAGCGCGGGCAAGGCTCGCCGCCGCGGCCGTAGGCGGACAGCTCCTGCTCGAAGTAGCCGGGGACGCCGTCGGGGCTGATGAAGTCGCGCAGGGTGGTGCCGCCGCGCGCGATCGCCGCGGCCAGGATGGCCTTCACCGCGTCGGCCAGGGCGCGGTAGCGCTCCAGGGAGACCCGGCCGGCCGGGCGCAGCGGCGAGATCCCCGCGGCGAACAGCGCCTCGGCGGCGTAGATGTTGCCGACGCCGACCACCACTTTCTGGTCCATCAGGAA
>DASTWT010000070.1:0-2101 GCA_035765815.1 Luteimonas sp.
TGAGGGCAGGAACGTCCTCGACGTCCAGGCTGGCCAGGCGGTCGTAGATGCGCTGGTGCAGGGTGTTGTGGGCCACGAAGGCCTTGAACGCGTCCGCGGTGGTGGCGAAACCGCCCGGGACCGACACCCCGAGCCCCGAGAGCTCCCCGATCATCTCGCCGAGCGAGGAATTCTTGCCGCCGACCTGGGCCAGGTCGGACAGGCGCAGGTCGTGCAGCCACAGGATGTTCTTGATCGTGCCGGGCGCGCTCAAAGGGGGGACTCCGCGGGGTTTGGGCTATTTTAGCAACCCGATCCGACCCCTGGCCCGATCCGCGGCCGTTCCGGAGCCCCCATGCCCGACCTGCGCCCGGTCTTCTACGTCTCCGACGGCACCGGCATCACCGCCGAGACCATCGGCCACAGCCTGCTGACCCAGTTCGCCAACGTCCGCTTCGTCACCGACCGGATCCCGTTCGTGGACACCCTGGAGAAGGCGATGGCGGCCGCCGCGGAAATCCGCCAGGCAGGGGAGGAATACGGCGTCCGTCCGGTGGTGGTGAACTCCTGCGTCGATCCCGCCCTCAACGCCGCCCTGGCCGAGAGCGGGGCGCTGATGCTGGACGTGTTCGCGCCGTTCATCGAGCCGCTGGAGCGCGAGCTCAGCATGCAGCGCCAGTCGCAGGTCGGCCGCGCGCACGGCATGGTCGACTTCGACGTCTACCACCGCCGCATCAACGCCATGAACTACGCGCTCGCCCACGACGACGGCGTGAGCATGGACTACAGCGAGGCCGACCTGATCCTGGTCGGCGTGTCGCGCGCGGGCAAGACGCCGACCTGTGTGTACCTGGCGCTGCACCACGGCGTCCGCGCGGCCAACTACCCGCTGACGGAGGAAGACCTGGAATCCGATCGCCTGCCGGCGAAGCTGCGGCAACACCGGTCCAAGCTGTTCGGCCTCACGATCGACCCGGTCCGCCTGCAGCAGATCCGCCAGGAACGCCGGCCGAATTCGCGCTACGCGCAGCTCGATACGTGCAAGCGCGAGGTCGCCGCGGCCGAGGAGCTGCTGCGCAACGAGGGCATCCAGATGCTGAGCACGACGCATGCCTCGATCGAGGAGATTTCGAGCCGGGTGCTGGAAGTGCTGGGGTTGAACCGCGAGATGTTCTGAGCGGCGCGAGCGCGGCGGAAAAACCTGCGCGCAGGAGTCTTAACGTATGCCTGTCGCCGCGCGCCGTCAATGCTGCCGCCGGCGCGAAGGCGCGTGTAGCATCGGGCCATGCCACCGGTCCTCGCCCGCATCGAACGCATCCCTCGACTCAGCCGTTTCGGCTGGCTGATGGGCCTGTATGCGGAAAACCACGACCTGCTGGTGCGCCTGTTCGAGCCGGCCGACCTGGGGGAAGGCGCCTGGGAATCGTGCATCGGCGACGGCCTGGACCTGCGCCTCGACGTCGTCGCCCAGCACGCCTACACGACCGAAATGCGCCTGACCTACGCGCTGCGCGATCCGGTCACCGGCGAGCCCGATCCCTCCGCATGGCTCCGCCTGTACCACGACGCGCGCCAGCTCGAGGCCACGCACTGCTACGTCGGGCGCCGCTGGCAGGACGTGCTGGGCATGTTCCCGCCGCCGGCGGAACTCGTCGACCACCGGCTGCGCATGAACACCTTCCTCGGCAAGTGGCTGCATTACCTGGCCGAGCGCGGGCATGGCGTGGCGACGCTGCGGCCGGTCGCGCCTTCCGGCGTCGCTGCCCTGGAACTTGCCGTCCCGGCGAAGGCTGCCGGATGAATGCCGGCGGGTGATCCGGCCCCGATGGGTGCCGGAACGCTTGCGCGGGCGTCGGCGCGCCGCTAGAATTTCGCGCTTTCCAGCCCGTGGGGCCATAGCTCAGCTGGGAGAGCGCCTGCATGGCATGCAGGAGGTCGCCGGTTCGATCCCGGCTGGCTCCACCACGGTTCTGCTGGTTTGCGTTCGCTGGAATTGTGCGGGTTCCCCGCGTCCCCATCGTCTAGAGGCCTAGGACATTACCCTTTCACGGTAGCGACCGGGGTTCGAATCCCCGTGGGGACGCCACTTCCGACACGCCCGCGCAAGCGGGCGTCGTCGTTT
>DASTWT010000071.1:0-5978 GCA_035765815.1 Luteimonas sp.
TCGATGCAGCGCAGTTCGGCGCCGCGGCCGCGCAGCACGATCGCGCGCACGCCTGGGCTTCGCGCTCGCCTGGCTGGCGCTGCTGCTGGTGGCCGGGGGGTGGATCGGCGGCCGCCTGCGGGTGACCGGCGACCTGCGCGACTTCATGCCCGCGCCGCGGACGCCGGCGCAGAAGCTGCTGATCGAGGAAATGGGCGAGGGCCCCGGCTCGCGCCTGCTGCTGGTCGCGCTGTCCAACGCGGATCCGGCGACGCTGGCCAGGCAATCGCAGGCCTTGCGCGCGCGGCTCGCCGCTTCGCCGCGGTTCGCGCTGGCGGAGAACGGCGGCGGGGGACTCGATGCGATCCCGGAACGGTTGCGCCCGTACCGCTACCTGCTGTCGGACACGCTCGACCACGCGCCGCTCGACGCCGCCGCGTTGCGGGACGCGCTGCAGTCGCGCGTCGAGGACCTCGGTTCGCCCGCCGCCGCGCTGATCGAACCGCTGGTCGCCTCCGATCCGACGCTGGAGACGCTGAAACTCGCCGAAGCGTGGCAACCGCCGGCCGCGCCGCAGCGCATGTACGGGGTGTGGTTCGACCGCGCCGGCCGGCAGGCGCTGCTGCTCGCCCAGACCCGCGCGCCCGGCTTCGATCCGGACGGCCAGCGGGCCGCGCTCGACGCGCTGCACGCCGCGTTCGCCGCGGTGTCCGCCGGAACGCAAAGCCGCATGGACGCCACCGGCCCGGGCCCGTTCTCGGTCGAGGTCGCCTCGCGCACGCGGCGCGAAGCGGGCTGGATCGGCACCGTCGACACGATCAGCCTGGTCCTGCTGCTGTGGTTCGCCTACCGCAGCTGGAAGGCGCCGCTGCTCGGCGTGCTGCCGCTGGCGAGCGCGGGCCTCGCGGGACTCGCCGCGGTGGCGTCGCTGTTCGACGGCGTGCACGGCATCACGATCGCGTTCGGCTTCACCCTGATCGGCGTCGTGCAGGACTATCCGATCCATCTGTTCAGCCACCAGCGCGCGGGCCTCGCGCCGCGCGAGGGCGCGCGCCTGTTGTGGCCGACGCTCGCGACCGGCGTGGTGTCGACGTGCATCGCCTACGTGACCTTCCTCGCGTCGGGCGTCGGGGGCCTGCAGCAGCTCGCGGTGTTCACGATCGGCGGCCTGGCGACGGCGGCGCTGGCGACGCGCTTCCTGCTGCCGTCGCTCCTCGATCCGGTGCCGGCGCGCGACGCCGCGGATTCGCGCGCGCTGGCGCGGCTGTGGACGCGGATCGAGCGCCTGCCGCGACCGCGCGCCGCGGCGCTGGCGGTATTCGCCGCGGCCGCGGTGGCGATCGTGGGGTTCGCGCCCGGCGCGACCTGGCAGAACGACCTGTCGAAGCTCGCGCCGGTGCCCGCCGAGGCGCTGCGCCGCGACGCGCAGCTGCGCGGCGAGCTGGGCGCGCCGGACGTGCGCTACGTGGTCGCCTTGCAGGCGCCGGACGCGGAAGGCGCGTTGCGCCGCGCCGAAGGCCTGCGCCCGGTGCTCGACGCGCTGGTGCAGCGCGGCGCGATCTCCGGCTACGACAGCGCCGCGCGTTACCTGCCGAGCGCGGCCGTGCAGCGCGCGCGGCAGGCCGCGCTGCCGGACGAGGCGACGCTGCGCGCCGCGCTCGCGCAGGCGCTCGCCGGGAGCCCGTTCCGCCCCGACGCATTCGAACCCTTCGTCGCCGACGTGGCCGCCGCGCGCCGCGCGCCGCCACTGACCGCCCGCGACCTCGCGGGCACGCCGCTCGCCGCCGGCGTCGGCGGCCTGCTGCTGGAACGCGAAGGGCACGCCACCGCGCTGGTGTCGCTCAGCGGCCTCGCCCAGCCCGGCGAAGTCGCGCGCACCGTGCGCGCGAACGGCGCGCAACTGCTGGACCTGAAGCAGGCCTCCGAGTCGCTGGTCGTCGCCTATCGCGACCGCGTGCTGTTCGCGCTCGCGCTCGCGGCAGTGCTGCTCGCCGCGACGGTGTGGATCGCGCTGCGCAGCCGCCGGCGCGCGCTGCGCGTGCTGGTGCCGATGGCGCTGTCGACGCTGCTGGTCCTGGCGGTGCTGCGCGGCTGCGGCGTCGAACTGAACCTGTTCCACCTTGTCGCGCTGGTGCTCGGCGCCGGCCTCGGCCTGGACTACGCCCTGTTCTTCGAGCACGCCGGCGAGGACCGCGGCGAGCAGCTGCGCACCCTGCACGCGGTGATCGTGTGCAGCCTGACCACGCTGCTGGTATTCATGCTGCTGGCGCTGTCCTCGATCCCGGTGCTGCGCGCGATCGGCAGCACCGTGGCGCTGGGCGTGGTCGCCAACTTCGCATTCGCGCTGCTGCTCGCGCGCGAGCCTGCGTCGCCCGTGCCGCCGGCGGCGACGGCCCGGCCGGGGCGCGCCGCATGAGCGGCGCTTCGCTCGATCGCGCGGGGATCCTGGCGCTGGTGCCGCACCAGGGCGCGATGTGCCTGTGGGACGAAGTGGTCGCCTGGGACACCGCGCGGATCGCCTTGCGCGCGCGCAACCACGCCGATCCATCGCATCCCTTGCGCGACGACGCCGGCCTGCGCGGCCTGCACCTGTGCGAATACGGCGCGCAGGCCATGGCCGTGCACGGCGGGCTGCGCGCGCGGGCCGCGGGCGGGCGCGCCAGGCCGGGCCTGCTGGTGGCCTTGCGCGGCGTCGCGGTGCATCGCGCGCGTATCGACGACCTCGCGGGCGCGCTAGACGGCGAAGCGGAGCTGCTGGTCGACGGCGACGGCGGCTGGCAGTACGCGTTCCGCATCTCGCACGCGGGCGAACTGCTCGCCGAAGGCCGCGCCGCGGTGATGCCGGCGACGAGCCTGCAAGGGGAGGGGGCATGAGCGATCCAGGAACTCCGCGCGCCGGCGTTCGCCGCCGCGCGCTCGTCACCGGCGGCAGCGGTGACATCGGCGGCGCGATCTGCCGGCGCCTCGCCACGGACGGCCTGCACGTCGTCGTCCACGGCAACGCCCACATCGCGCGGGCCGAAGCGGTGGCGGCCGCGATCCGCGACGGCGGCGGCAGCGCGGAGGCGGTCGCCTTCGACGTCGCCGACGGCGGGGCCGCGCGCGCGGCGATCGAAGCGCTGCTGCGCGACGGTCCGCTGCACGTGCTGGTGAACAACGCCGGCATCCACGACGACGCGCCGCTCGCCGGCATGTCGGACGCGCAGTGGAAGCGCGTGGTCGACGTCTCGCTGCACGGCTTCTTCCACGTCACCCAGCCGCTGCTGCTGCCGATGGCGCGGGCGCGCTTCGGCCGCATCGTCAGCATCTCCAGCGTCGCCGCGGTGCTGGGCAACCGCGGCCAGGCCAATTACGCCGCGGCGAAGGCGGCGCTGCACGGCGCCACGCGCTCGCTGGCGCGCGAGATGGCCGGGCGCGGCATCACCGCGAACGTGGTCGCGCCCGGCGTGATCGAGGGCGCGATGGCCGCGGACGCCTTTCCGCCCGACCTGGTGAAGCAGGTCGTTCCGGCCGGCCGCGCCGGCACGCCGGACGAAGTCGCCGCGCTGGTCGCGTTCCTGTGTTCGGATGCCGCCGGCTACGTCAACGGCCAGGTCATCGGCGTCAACGGCGGCATGGGCTGAACGTCAGCCGCGCTGCGGCTGCAGCGCCGCGGCGAACTCGCCGTCGGGATCGTCGATCACCGGCGGATTGGCGCGGATGCTGCGGTACACGTCCGCAAGGTCGCCATGGCGAAGCGCCTGCAGCACGATGTGGCTGGTGATGCGCCACAGGTCGCGCAGCGGCCGGAAGTGGCTGGCGCGGAACTGCTCGTGCGAGTGCACGCTCTTGTAGCGCGATTCGATCGGCACCGAGACGCAGCGCGCGCCGAGGCGGCGCGACGCCGAGATCATGATCTGCGCCTCGAACACGAAATCCTCGCCGGGCACGTCGTCGAGCGCCGCGACCGCGGCCGGGTACAGGCGCTGGCCGCTCTGGCTGTCGGCGACCTGGTAGCCGGTGCCCCAGGCCAGGCCCCAGTCGCCGAACTCGTTGGCGAGGCGGCGGTGGATCGGCTGCTGCGAGCGGCGGCGCAGGCGCGCGCCGATCACGATGCAGCCCGGATGGCGGTTGGCCGCGGCGAGCATCCGCGGAATGTCGTCGGCGGAATGCTGGCCGTCGCCGTCCATGGTGAGCACGGCGCGCGCGCCCTGGCGCAGCGCCTCGCGGAAGCCGTCGCGCAGCGATGCGCCCTTGCCGCGGCGCTCGGCGTGCCGCAGCAGCGTGATCGGCAAGCCTTCGAGCTGCGCGACCGTGTCGTCGTCGGAGCCGTCGTCGATCACGACCACGCGCGGGCACTGGGCCAGCGCGCCCTCGACCACGCCGCGGATGCGCAGCGCCTCGTTGAGCGCGGGAATCACCACGGCGACGTCGCCGCGATCGAGCGGCATGCGGTCGACGGGCGGCGCCGTGGCGGCCGGCGCCGCGGGGGTCGGTGCCGCGGCGGTCGGGACGGGTGGGACGGCGTCATCCATGGGCGATCTCCACGCGGAGGGCACGGTCCGGCCCGGCGTTCAGCAAAAGGAGGTCCGCGCCGGCGGCGAGGGCCTGGAACAGCGGCAGCATGGGGGCCATCGCGTTAGCGCCGAGTCGTTTTGCGAGGGCGCCCGACGGCGCCGGGGCCGCGCCGTCGACGAACGTGCCGCGCAGGCGAGGCTGCGCCGGATCCGGCTCGCGCGCCAGCACCAGCGCGGCGCCGAGCAGCCCCATGCTCGGCGAGACCATCGCCAGCGGGCCCGCCGACGGCGCGTCGCAGGCGACCAGCAGCACCCGCGGCGCGCCCGCCGCCAGTTGCGACATCGCCTCCACCAGGCCCTGCGCGAACGTCGCCTCGCCGCTGCTGATCGCGGTGGCCGGCGCGTGGCTGCCGGTGCCGATGGTCCAGTAGCCGGCCGCGGCGTTGTGCACGGAGTTGTGGAAGCGCGTCGGCGACATCGACGATGCGTCGCTCGCGAGCGCGGCGCAGATGTAGTCGGTGATGCCCAGGTCGCCGTGCGTCGACGCGAACACCGACGGCAGCACCGCCGGATCCGCGCCCGCGGCGCGGCACGCCGCCAGCGCCGCCTCGAGCGCGACGGCGACGCTGCCCGGCGCGCGCCGCCGCTCGTTCGCGGGCAGCAGTTCCGGCGACGGCCGGGCCGGCGCGTCCACCGGCAGCTCGCCGGACGCGACGAACGCGCAGGCGGCACGCCAGGAGGGCAGCCCGTCCGCCCAGAAGCCGATGCCTTCCAGCCCCGCGACGAGCCCGCGCGGCGTCATGCGGCGGCCTCGAACAGCAGCGAACAGTTGTTGCCGCCGAAGCCGAAGGAATTGTTCATCGCGTAGCGCAAGGGGCGCTCGGCATTGTCGAAGCGCAGCTGCGGGCCGCAGGCCGGGTCCGGGTCGACGCTGTTGAGCGTGCCCGGCAGCAGTCCGTCGCGCAGCGCGAGCAGCGCGAACACCGATTCGACGATGCCGGCGGCGCCGAGCGTGTGCCCGGTCCAGCCCTTCGTCGATCCGGCGTGCAGCGAACCGGGGAACATCGCCGCGACCGCGCGCGCCTCGACCGCGTCGTTCGCCGGCGTGGCGGTGCCGTGCAGGTTGAGGTAACCCACCTCGGCGGCGCGGACGCCCGCGCCGTCGAGCGCGCGCTGCATCGCCAGCCGCGCGCCCAGGCCTTCCGGGTGCGGCGACGACATGTGGTGCGCGTCGCTCGATTCGCCGAAGCCGCGCAGCAGCGGCGCGTCGTCGCCCGCGCGCGGGCGCTCGAGCACCGCGAAGCCGCCGGCCTCGCCGAGCGAGAGCCCGTCGCGCGCCGCGTCGAACGGCCGGCACGGCTCGCGCGACACCAGGCCGAGCGAATTGAAGCCGAACAGCACGCTGCCGCACAGCGTGTCCACGCCGCCGACCAGGGCTGCGTCGGCGATGCCCGCGTGGATCAGCCGTGCCGCCTGCGCGAACACCTTCGCGCTCGAGGAGCA
>DASTWT010000072.1:0-3827 GCA_035765815.1 Luteimonas sp.
CGACCTGCGCAACCGCTACGTGTGGGTGGTGCTGCTGGTGATGGTCGCGTTCGGCGCGATCGGCTGGTACGACGACTGGATCAAGATCGTGCGCCGCGACCCGAACGGGCTGAAGTCGCGCTGGAAGTACCTGATGCAGTCCGTGCTGGGGCTCGCCGTCGGCCTGTACCTGTTCTACAGCGCGGACATTCCCGCCGCCACGACCTTCTACATCCCGTTCTTCAAGTCGGTGGCGCTGCCGCTGGCCGGCATCGGCTTCGTGTTCATCGCCTACCTGTGGGTGGTCGGCTTCTCGAACGCGGTGAACCTCACCGACGGGCTCGACGGCCTGGCGATCATGCCGGCGGTCCTCGTGGCCTGCGCGCTCGGCGTGTTCGCCTACGCCTCCGGCCACGCGCAGTTCGCCGGCTACCTGCAGATCCCGCGCATCCCCGGCGCCGGCGAGCTGGTGATCATCTGCGCGGCGATCGCCGGCGCGGGCCTCGGCTTCCTGTGGTTCAACACCTACCCGGCGATGGTGTTCATGGGCGACATCGGCGCACTCGCGCTGGGCGCGGTGCTCGGCACGATCGCGGTGATCGTGCGCCAGGAGCTGGTGCTGGTGGTGATGGGCGGCGTGTTCGTGATCGAGACGCTGTCGGTGATGATCCAGGTCGCATCGTTCAAGCTCACCGGCAAGCGCGTGTTCCGGATGGCGCCGATCCACCACCACTTCGAGCTCAAGGGTTGGCCGGAGCCGCGGGTGATCGTGCGGTTCTGGATCATCTCGGTGGTGCTCGTGCTCGTCGGCCTCGCCACGCTGAAGGTGCGCTGATGGCCGAAACCCGCGCCAGCATGAGGCAAGCCACCCGCGCGGACGCCATCGGCGGTCGCTTCGACCCGTGGCTGCTCGGGGTGTCGCTCGCGCTGGCCTGCTTCGGCGTGGTGATGGTCGCCTCGAGCTCGATCGCGATCGGCGAAGGGCTGGGCGTGGGCCCGTTCTACTTCCTCGAGAAGCACCTGATGTTCCTGGCGGGCGGCTTCGTGCTCGCCGCCTGGGCGATGCGCACCGAGCTCAAGTGGGTGGAGCAGCGCGGCCAGTGGCTGCTGCTGGCCTGCTTCGTGCTGCTGCTGCTGGTGTTCGTGCCGGGCATCGGCCGCAGCGTCAACGGCGCGCGGCGCTGGCTGTACATGGGGATTTCCAACTTCCAGGCGGTGGAAGCGGTGAAGCTGCTCTACATCGTCTGGCTGGCGAGCTACCTGAAGCGCTACAGCGAGGACGTCACCGCGACCTGGTCGGCGATGCTCAAGCCGCTGGGCGTGGCGGTGGTGCTGGTCGGCCTGCTGCTGATGCAACCCGACTTCGGTTCGTCCTCGCTGTTGCTGGCGATCACCGCCGGCATGCTGGTGCTCGGCGGCGTCAACATGCCGCGCATGTTCGGGCCGGTGCTGGTCGGGTTGCCGGTGCTCGCGGTCATCGCGATCGCCGAGCCGTACCGCTACCGCCGCCTGACGACCTTCATGGATCCGTGGGCCGACCCGTTCAACAGCGGATACCAGCTGACCAACGCGCTGATGGCGGTGGGTCGCGGCGAGTGGTTCGGGGTCGGCCTGGGCGCGTCGGTGCAGAAACTGTCCTACCTGCCGGAAGCGCACACCGACTTCATCATGGCGGTGATCGCCGAGGAGCTCGGCTTCGCCGGCGTCTGCGCGGTGGTGGCGGCGTACGCGCTGCTGGCCGGCCGCGCGTTCTGGATCGGGTTGCAGTGCGTGGAGATGCGCCGCCACTTCGCCGGCTACTGCGCGTTCGGCATCGCGCTGTGGATGTCGCTGCAGAGCTTCGTGTCCATCGGCGTCAACCTCGGGTTGCTGCCGACCAAGGGCCTGACCCTGCCGATGGTTTCCTCCGGCGGATCGAGCGTGCTGATGACCTGCGCGGCGCTCGGCCTGCTGCTTCGGGTCAGCTACGAGCTCGATCGCGCGCGGCGCCAGGTGGCGCTGCGCCGCTCGGAAGTGCCGGGCGCGATGCCGCACGACGCGCCGGCGTCGGTCGCCCCCGCGCGCACCGAGCCGCCCGCGCCGGCAGCGCCGGAACGCGAGCGCGGCCGCGCGCGCATCGAGCCGGTGCTGGGCGCCCCCGTCGCGGTGCCCGCCGTGGCCCACGCGTTGCGGAGGCGCACGTGAGCGTGCTCCGGAACGCGTACCGCGAAAGCAACGGCCCGGTGCTGATCCTCGCCGGCGGCACGGGCGGCCACATCTTCCCGGGCCTCTCGGTAGCCGCCGAACTGCAGTCGCGCGGCGTGGCGGTCGCCTGGCTCGGCGCGGAAGGCGGCATGGAAACGCGGCTGGTGCCGCAGCACGCGATCGCCATCGACGCGATCGCGGTGAAGGGGCTGCGCGGCAAGGGCCTGGCGACGCTGCTGGGTGCGCCGGTGCGCGTGCTGTCGGCGGTGCGCGCCGCCTCCCGCGTGCTGGCGCAGCGCAGGCCGCGCGCCGTGGTCAGCTTCGGCGGCTACGCGGCCGGCCCGGGCGGCATCGCCGCGAGGTTGCACGGCGTGCCGCTGGTCGTGCACGAACAGAACCGCGCGCCCGGCATGACCAATCGCGTGCTGGCGCGGTTCGCGCGCCGCGTGCTCACCGGCTTCCCGCAGACGTTCGGCAATGCGCGCGAGGAACTCGCCGGCAATCCGGTGCGCGCCGTGATCGCCGCCTTGCCGCCGCCGGCGCAGCGTTTCGCGGCGCGCGGGGCCGGCACCGGTCCGCTGCGCCTGCTGGTGCTGGGCGGCAGCCAGGGCGCGCGCGCGCTCAACGCCGCCGTGCCGCGGGCGCTCGCGGCCTCGGGCGTGCAGGCGCAGGTGCGCCACCAGTGCGGCGAGAAGCTTCGCGCCGAAGCCGAGCAGGCCTACGCGCAGGCCGGCATCGCCGCCGGCGTCGAACCCTTCATCGCCGACATGGCCGCCGCCTACGCCGACGCCGACCTGGTCGTCTGCCGCGCCGGCGCGCTGACGCTCGCCGAACTGTGCGCGGCGGGCGTGGGCAGCGTGCTGGTGCCGTTCCCGCAGGCGGTGGACGACCACCAGACCCGCAACGCCGAATACCTGGTCGAACGCGGCGCGGCGGTGCTGCTGCCGCAGGGCGAGCGCCTGGCCGACGACCTGCGCGGCGCGCTCGCCTCGCTCGCCGCCGATCCGCAACGCCGGCTGGCGATGGCCGAAGCCGCGCGTTCCCTCGCCATGCCCGATGCCGCGGCCCGCGTCGCCGACGCCGTGCTCGAGGCCGCCCAGCACAAGGAAGCCGCATGAGCGCCCGCCGCCTGCTCTCCAGCCGCGACCTGGCCCGCACCGGCATGGACGGCGCCGCCACGCGCGTGCATTTCGTCGGCATCGGCGGCGTGGGCATGAGCGGGATAGCGGAGGTGCTGTGCACGCTCGGCTACCGCGTGTCCGGCTCGGACAACGCCGACAACGCCGTCACCCGCCGGCTGGCATCGCTGGGCGCGAGCATCCACCGCGGCCATGCCGCGGCGAACGTGCACGGCGCGGACTGCGTCGTCGCTTCGAGCGCCATCAGGCGCGACAACCCGGAACTGGCCGAAGCGCACGCGCTGCGCATCCCGATCGTGCCGCGCGCCGAAATGCTCGCCGAGCTGATGCGCTTCCGCCGCGGCATCGCGGTCGCCGGCACCCACGGCAAGACCACCACGACGTCGCTGCTCGCCAGCGTGCTGGGCGAGGGCGGCATGGACCCTACCTTCGTGATCGGCGGCAAGCTGCTTGCGGCCGGCGCCAACGCGCGCCTCGGCGGCGGCGACTGGCTGGTGGCCGAGGCCGACGAGAGCGATGGCAGCT
>DASTWT010000073.1:0-4887 GCA_035765815.1 Luteimonas sp.
GTGAGGTAGCCGAACAACCCGAAGAGGCCTTCGAGCTGCTGCAGCCAGCGGGTGAGTTCAAGCAGCATCGGCGGCCTCCCCTTCGAGCAGCGCCTTCACGATCTTGTCCATCGCGCTTCCGCGCGACCCCTTGACCAGCACCACCGGCGCGGCACCCGCCGCGATGCCGGCGAGATCCGTCGTAAGCGCCTTCGCGAGCGCTTCGTGGCCGTCGAAATGCCGCGCGCCGGCGCCGAACGCTTCGACGGTCGCCGCGCTCAGCGGGCCGAGCGCGTAGAGGCGCGCGATGCCGGCGGCCTTCGCGCGGCGCCCGGCTTCCGCGTGCAGCGCGCGCGCGTCCTCGCCGAGCTCGCGCATGTCGCCGAGCACCAGCCAGCCCGGGCGGCCGCCGGCGGCGAGCAGCTCGATCGCGGCGTTCAGCGACCCGGGGTTGGCGTTGTAGCTGTCGTCGACGAGCGTCGCGCCGCCGCGCAGCGCATGGCGCACCAGGCGGCCGGCCACGGCGCGCGCTTCGGCAAGGCCGTCGCGGATCGCTTCCCGGCTCGCGCCCAGGCCGAGCGCCAGCGAGGCGGCCGCGAGCGCATTGCGCACGTTGTGGCGGCCGGGCAGCGCGATCGACACGTCGATGTCGCCCGCCGGCGTCTCCAGCACGAAGCGCGACCCGTCCGCGCCCGCGGCGATGCCGCGCGCGGCGACGTCGGCGCTCGCCTCGAGCCCGAAGCGCAGCAGGCGGCGCCCGTGCGCGCGCTCCGCGAAGTACGGCGCGAACGCATCGTCCGCGTTGATCACCGCGACGCCGTCCGGCGGCAGCGCGTCGTAGATCGCGGCCTTGGTGTCGGCGACGCCGAGCAGGCTGCCCATGCGCTCCAGGTGCGCGGGCGCGATGTTGTTCACGAGCGCGGCATCCGGCCGCGCGATCGCCGTCAGGTAAGCAATGTCGCCGGGCTTGCCGGCGCCCATCTCGTAGACCGCGTAGGCGGCGTCTTCCGGCGCCTCGATCACCGCCAGCGGCAGCCCGATCTCGTTGTTGCGGTTGCCGGGATTGGCGTAGGCCTCGCGGCCTTCCGCGGCGGCCATGCGCTGCAGGATCGGCAGCAGCATCGCCTTGACGCTGGTCTTGCCGTTGCTGCCGGTCACCGCCGCCACGCGCGTGCCGCGCGAGCGCTGCAGCGCACCGGCGAAATCGCCGAGCGCGCGCTCCGTGTCGGCGACCACCAGCTGCGGTGCGTCCAGCGGCAGGGGCCGCGAGACGAGCAGCGCGCGCGCTCCCGCGGCCACTGCCGCGGCGGCGTGGTCGTGGCCGTCGAAGCGCTCGCCCTTGAGCGCCACGAACAGCACGCCGAGCGCGTCGCCCGTCGCGTCGTCGCGCGCCTGCAGCGTGCGGGTGTCGATGGACACGGCCCCGACCGCCACGTCGGCGCCGACCAGCCGGCCGCCGGTCCAGCCGGCGATGCGCGAGAGCGGCAGCGGCCTCATGCGCGCGGCTCCCGGCCGCGGGCCGCGAGCGCGGCGGCGGCGACTTCGCGGTCGTCGAAGGGATGCTTGACCCCGGCCACTTCCTGGTAGGTCTCGTGGCCCTTGCCCGCGACCAGCACGATGTCGCCGGGCCCTGCGGCGCCGACGGCGCGCTCGATCGCACGGCGGCGGTCGCGCTCGACCAGCACCTTCGCCGGATCGGCGAAGCCGGCCATGATGTCGGCGACGATGGCGTCGCCGTCCTCGCCGCGCGGATTGTCGTCGGTGACGATCACCCATTCGGCCGCGGCTTCCGCGATCGCCGCCATCTGCGGGCGCTTGCCGCGGTCGCGCTCGCCGCCGCAACCGAACACGCAGACCAGGCGCCCGCGCAGGTGGCCGCGCAGCGACTCGAGCGCCTGCTTCAGCGCATCGGGCTTGTGCGAATAGTCGACGACCACCAGCGGCGCATCGCCGCCGCCCAGCCGGTTCATCCGGCCCGGGATGGGCTCCAGCCGCGGCAGCACCGTGGCGATGTCGTCGGCGCCGGTGCCCAGCGCGTGCAGCGCGCCGGCCACCGCGACCAGGTTGTCCGCGTTGAAGCGGCCCAGCAGCGGCGAGCGCACGCTGCGGCGCGCGTCGCCGACGACCAGGTCGAACGCCAGGCCGTCCTCGCCGAGCACGAGGTTCTCTGCACGCACGTCGCCCTGGGCGCCCCGCGAGCTGGCGCCGATGCCACGCACGCCCTGCGGCAGCGACGCGAGCAGCTCGCGGCCGAACGCGTCGTCGATGTTGACGACCGCCGCGCGCAGCCCGGGGCGCTTGAACAGCTTCGCCTTCGCCGCGCCGTAGCTGGCCATGTCGCCGTGGTAGTCGAGGTGGTCGCGGGTGAGGTTGGTGAACACCGCGACGTCGTAGTGCACGCCGTCGACGCGGCCCTGGTCGAGCGCATGCGAGCTCACTTCCATCGCCACCGCGCGCGCGCCTTCGTCGCGCAGACGGGCGAGCAACGCATGCATCTGCAGCACCAGCGGCGTGGTGAAGCCGGTCGCGACCGCCGCGCCGTACAGCCCGGCGCCGAGCGTGCCGATCGTGCCGGCGGACGTCCCGAGCAGCGACAGCGCCTGCGCGAGCAGCTGCACGGTCGAGGTCTTGCCGCTGGTCCCGGTGACGCCGACCATCGTCATCGCGCGCGAAGGACGGCCATGGAACTCGTCGGCCATCGCGCCCATGCGCGCGCGCAGGCCGGGCACCGGGATCGCGTCGGCGGGCGCGGGCGCGTCCACGGGCGCCGGCGGCTCGAACAGGACCGCGACCGCGCCGTTCTCGCGCGCCTGCCTCGCGAAGAGCAGGCCGTGCACGCCGAAGCCGGCGATCGCGACGAACGCGTCGCCCGCCTGCACGTCGCGACTGTCGAGCACCAGCCCCGAAACGACGAGGTCGGCGGGCACGGCCGCCACGTCGGGCAGCAGTTGCGCCAGGTGCATCGCGCGGCTCATTGCACCGCTCCCGCGGGCGCGCTGGCGTCGGCCAGCGGCGCGGCTGCGGCGGGCGCCGGGGCGGCGATCGCGGCCACGCGCGGCTTCGCCTTCTGCTGTTCCTGCGCCGCCAGCCAGCTCTCGATGTCGTCGGGCGGCACGTCCATCAGCCGCAGCGCGCCCTGCATCACGTCGTGGAAGACCGGGCCCGACACCGAGCCGCCGTAGTAGCCGCGCCGGCTGGGATCGGGTTCGCTCACCACCACCGCCATCGCGAAGCGCGGATTGTCGACCGGTACCACGCCGGCGAACGTCGACACGTACTTGCGCGCGGCGTAGCCGCCGCCGCTGGCCATGCGCGCGGTGCCGGTCTTGCCGGCCACGTGGTAACCGAGGATCGCGGCCGTCGTCGCGGTGCCGCCCGGCTCGGTGACCGTCTGCATCATCTTCATCACTTCGTGCGCGATCTTCGGGTCCAGTACCTGGTGCGGTTCGTTGCGCTGGCCCTTCACGAAGGTCGGCGCGATCATGCGCCCGCCGTTCGCGAAGGCCGCGTACACCTCGGCGATCTGCAGCGGCGTCGCCGACAGCCCGTAGCCGTAGCCCATCGTCTGCTTCGTCGTGCCGGACCACGCATCGACGGCCGGCAGCACGCCCGCGGATTCGCCGGGGAATCCGCTGCCCGGCTGGCTCCCGTAGCCGAAGCGGCGCACGAAGTCGTAGTACGTCCGGTCGGGCAGCATGTTGACGATCTTCGCCGCGCCGACGTTCGAGCTCTTGGTGATCACCCCGGTGACGGTGAGCACGCCGTGGTTGCTGGTGTCGGTCGTGCGGTAGCGGCCGTTCGGCATCCAGCCCGGGTTGGTGTCGATCAGCGTGTCCGGTGTGACGACGCCCATCGAAAGCGCGGCGGCGACGGTCACCGGTTTCATCGTCGAGCCCGGTTCGACCACGTCGGTCACCGCGCGGTTGCGGTGCGCGTCCCGATGGCTGCCATCGACGGCGTTCGGGTTGAAGGTCGGCAGGTTCGCCATCGCCAGCACTTCGCCGGTGGCGATGTCGAGCACGACCGCGGATGCGCTGCTGGCGCCGGTCTCGAGCAGCGCGCGCTTCAGCTCGCGGTACGTGAGGTACTGGATGCGGCGGTCGATGGAGAGCGTGAGGTCGTGGCCGGGCGCCGCGGGGCGCACCAGGTCCACGTTCTCGACGATGCGGCCGCGGCGGTCGCGGATCACTTTCTTGATGCCGGGCGTGCCGCGCAGCCAGTCGTCGAACGCGAGCTCGATGCCCTCCTGGCCGCGGTCGTCGATGTTGGTGAAGCCCAGCACCTGCGACAGCACTTCGCCCTGCGGATAGAAGCGGCGGAACTCGCGCTGCGAGGACACGCCCGGGATGTCGAGCGCGAGGATCGCCTTCGCCTCGTCCGGGTTGATGCGGCGCTTGAGGTAGACGAATTCCTTGTCGCTGCGCTGCCCGAGCTTGCGCGTGAGCTGGTCGAGCGGCAGGCCCAGCGCCTGCGCGAGCTGCGGCAGCCGGCCCGGGTTGCGCAGCAGTTCCTGGGGATTGCCCCACACCGACTCGACCGGCGACGACACCGCCAGCGGCTCGCCGTTGCGGTCGGTGATCATGCCGCGCGAAGTCGGGATCGGGATCTCGCGCACGAAGCGCGCGTCGCCCTGCTGGCGGTAGAAATCGTTGTCGACGAGCTGCAGGTCGACGGCGCGGCCGACCAGCGCCAGCGAACACAGCCCCAGCGTGCCGGCGACCAGGGCGAGCCGCGCGCGCAGGCCGAAGCCCCGGCCCTGGCGGTCGCGCGCCGGCTTCGGCTTGCCCGGGCGGGCGGAGCGGGGCGTGCCGCGCAGCCAGTCGTCGAACGCGAGCTCGATGCCCTCCTGGCCGCGGTCGTCGATGTTGGTGAAGCCCAGCACCTGCGACAGCACTTCGCCCTGCGGAT
>DASTWT010000074.1:0-7125 GCA_035765815.1 Luteimonas sp.
CCGGGGCGGCTTCGGTCGCTGCCGCCGCGTCCGCGACGCGCGCGTCCGGCGGCGGAGGCGGCAACGGCGACGGCTGGGCGACGGTTCGGCGCAGCGGCGTCGCCGTTGCGGCCGGGGCCGTCGCGCGCATCGCCGTTTCCCGCGGCGGCGCGACCGGCGCCGGCAGCGGCCGCATCTGCCACGCGATCGCAGCCGCCAACGCCACCGACGCCGCGACGCCGGCGCCGACCGGCCAGCGCGCTCGCCGCCATCCGTGCCCGCGGGTGCCCGCGCGCGCGGTCGCGCGGGCCGAAGTCGCCGCGTGCGCGGCCGAAAGCACCCGCGCATCCAGCGCCGGCGACGGTTCGCCGTGCGGACCGAGCCGCGCCAGGCGCGCCGCGAGCGCGCGCTCCTCGGGGTCGAGCGGCATCGGATCCGGCGGTGGGGCGTGGTGGTGCTGGGTCATGGTTCGCTCGTGGCCGGCAGTTGCAGGCGCAGCTTGTCCATCGCATAGCGCAGGCGCGACTTCACGGTTTCGCGGCCCACGCCGGTGATCGCGCCGATCTGTTCCAGCGTGAGTTCCTGTTCCAGCCGCAACAACAGCACGTCGCGCTGCTCCTGCGGCAAGGCTTCCAGCGCCAGCTGCAGCTGCCGGCGCTGCTCGAACTCGCCGAGCATGCGCTCGGGCGTGTCGTGGCCCGGTAGCCGCGCCAGGCGCGCTTCGGCGTCGTCCGGCACGGGCGGCCGCAACCGCGCGGCACGCCAGTGGTCGCCGAGGCGGTTGTGGGCGATCCGGTACAGCCACGCCACGAACGGCGCGTCGGGCCGCCATTCATGGCGCGCGGCGATCACCTTCTGCCAGGTGTCCTGGAAGAAGTCGTCGGCCAGCGCCGGATCGCGCAGCTGGCGCAGGAAATGCCGGTACAGGCGCGTGCGGTGGCGGCCGTAGAGCGTTTCGAAGGCGGACGCGTCGCCGGCGACCCAGGCCTGCATCAGGGCTTCGTCGGCCGGATCGGCCGCCGCCGCCGCGCCCCGTGCGGCGGCGGGCCGGGCGGCCGGGCGTTCCGCGGGGCTGTCGTCCATCGGCGTCAGGGTAAGCCCTCGACCGCAGGGCGGAAAGGGCTTGCGGCGGCGGCGCCCCGCGGCGTTATCCTGCGGGCATGGGGATGGGGACAGCCATGGCGGATGCCGGAGCCCAACGGCCGGCGACGCCTGCGCCCGCGCCGGGTCCGGCGGGCCTGGCGGCGGCGCTCGCCGACACGCTGCCGGCCGGATCGGGCGTGGTGGTGCGCTGGCGCGACCCGCGCGCGGGCGACGGCGTCTCCGAGAGTTCCGCGGCGTCGACCGCGCTGCATGCGCAGGCCGAGGCGCTGCTCGACGGCCGCCCGCTCCACGGCAACACGGCGTCGCCCGACGCCGGCCTCGTCGAAGCCTGGACCGGCGGCGACGGCTCGCGCGTGGCCGTGGTCGCGCGCCCCGCCGTCGCCCTCGCCGCGGGCTCGCGCGAAGCCTGGCTCGCGCTCGCGCGACGCACCGTCGACGCCACCCTCGCCGCCGCCGCCGCGGAAGCGCGCATCGAGGCGCTGCAGAAATCGCAACGCCTGCAGCAGGCGCTGTACGAGATCGCCGACCTGTCCGGTTCCGGCCTCGAGATGCACGAGATGCTCGGCCGCATCCACGCGGTCGTCGGCCGGCTGATGTACGCCGAGAACTTCTACATCGTGCTGTACGACGACGTGCGCGACGCGGTGCGCTTCCTGTACTTCGCCGACCGGCTCGACCCGTACGTCGCCGAGCCGGACGTGGACATCGCCATCGACGAGATGTCCAACAGCCTGACCGTCGCGCTGTTGCGGCACGGAGAGCCGCTGCTCGGCCCGTCGGCCCGCCTGCGCCGGCAGCTGGGCGTGAACCGGGATGCGCAACACGGCCCCGACAGCGCCGACTGGCTCGGCGTGCCCATGCGCCGCGACGGCCGCGTCGCCGGCGCCATCGTCGTCCAGAGCTACGACCATCCGGCCAGCTACAGCGACGAGGACCGCGCGCTGCTGGAGTACGTGGCCCAGCACATCATGACCGCCCTCGACCGCAAGCACGCGCAGGTGGAACTGGAACGCCGCGTCGACGAGCGGACGCTCGAGCTGCAGCAGGCCAACCTGGTGCTGCAGGCGCAGATCATCGAGCGCCAGCGCGCCGAGCGCCTGCAGCGCGCGCTCTACCGGATCACCGAGATGTCGGTCACGGCCGGCAGCCTCGAACGCTTCTACGCCGACGTCCACAACGTGGTCGGCGAGCTGCTGTTCGCGCGCAACTTCTACATCGCGCTGCTCACGCCGGAAGGCGACCAGATCGCGTTCCCGTATTCGGTCGACGAGCGCGACGCTGCGCGCACCACGCGCAGGCTCGGCAAGGGCCTGACCGAGTACGTGATCACCCACGGCGAGCCGCTGCTGGCCGACCGCGCGCGCATCGCCGAGCTCGAGGCCGCCGGCCACGTGCGCAGCCACGGCGCGCTCGCCCACAGCTGGCTGGGCGTGCCGCTGATGCGCGACAGCGCGGTGGTCGGCGCGATCGCGGTGCAGAGCTACACCGCGGACATCGAGTTCACCGAGCGCGACCAGGAACTGCTGATCTTCGTCGCCCACCACATCGGCGGCGGCCTGGCGCGCAAGCGCGCGCAGGAGCACCTGAAGGCGGCGCACGCCGAGCTCGAGTTCCGCGTGGAGTCGCGCACCCAGGAGCTCGCCGACGCCAACCGCGAGTTGCGCGCGCAGATCGGCGAGCGCGTGCGCGCCGAGCAGCGGCTGACCCACCAGGCGCGCCACGACGCGCTCACCGGCCTGCCCAACCGCGCGCATCTGCTCGAGCGCCTGGACGCCGCGATCGGCCGCGCCCGCGCCGACGAGATCTGCGGCTTCTCGGTGCTGTTCCTGGACCTGGACCGCTTCAAGCTGATCAACGACTCGATCGGCCATGCCGCCGGCGACGAGATGCTGGTCGAGATCGGCCGCCGCATCGCCAGCGTGCTCGACGAGCGCAGCATGGTCGCGCGCTTCGGCGGCGACGAGTTCGCGATCCTCGCCGAAGGCACCTGCGAGCCGCCGGGCAGCACCACGCTGGCCGCGCGCGTGCTGGACACGCTGGGCGCGCCGCTGTGGCTGGGCGGCCGCGAGCTGTTCCCGTCGGCCAGCATCGGCATCGCCCACTGGGCGCCGCGTTATCGCCTGGGCGAGGAGCTGTTGCGCGACGCGGACGCGGCGATGTACCGCGCCAAGGCCGAGGGTCGCGACCGCAGCGCCGTCTTCGACGAGGACATGCGCGCGCACGCCACGCGCCTGCTCGACCTCGAGGCCGACCTGCGCCGCGCCATCATCAGCGAGGCCTTCGAGCCGTACTTCCAGCCGATCGTGCGCCTGTCCGACGGCGCCGTCGTCGGCTACGAGGCCTTGCTGCGCTGGGAGCACGAGCTGCACGGCGCGCTGCCGCCGGCCGAGTTCATCGGCGTCGGCGAGGACAGCGGCCTGATCGAGCAGGTCGACTGGCTGGTCTACGAGCGCGTCGTCGACTGGCTTCGCCGCGGCGGCGACGCCTACGTCTCGATCAACGTGTCGCCGCGGCACTTCCGCTCGGACGACTTCGCCGACCGCCTGCTGCGCATGCTCGACGCCGCGGGCGCCGATCCGCACCGGCTGCGCATCGAGATCACCGAGGTCGCGCTGCTCGACGACGCGCCGCGCGCGCTGCGCATGCTCAACACCCTGCGCGAGCGCGGCGTGCAGGCGCTGCTGGACGATTTCGGCACCGGCTTCTCGGCGCTGTCCTACCTGCACCGCTTCCCGATCCAGTCGCTGAAGATCGACCGCAGCTTCGTCTCCGGCCTGGACGGCGACACGCAGGCGGAGAGTTTGGCGCTGGTGCGCGCGATCCTCGCCCTCGCCGGCACCCTGGGCATCGACTGCATCGGCGAGGGCATCGAGACCGCGCGGCAGCGCAACATCCTGGCCGAACTGGGTTGCCAGTTCGGCCAGGGCTTCTTCTACGGGATGCCGGCACCGGTCGGATGAGGCGACGCGCGCGCCGCGCTCGCGACCGCAGATGGCTTCAGGGAGGGGGCGCGCGGCGCTCCCACTCGCGCTGTGCCGCGTCGCGGACCTGCTCCCAGGCGTGGTCGTGGGCGACGCTGTTCCAGGCGCGGCGCACGTGTTCCTCCACCGAGGCCCAGTCGTGCGCCGGGAACTTCGCCGACGCCGCCTCGAGGATCGAGCGCAGCATCGGGGGCAGGGGCTGGGGGCGGTCCATCGCTTCGCTCAACGTAGGTCCGCGGCGGCCGCGCCTCCGTGCGGTAGCGCACATTGCGCCAGTGCGGCGTACCGGCGGCGCAGCAGCCCGTAGCACTCGCAGGCCCGCTGCTCGAGCGCGTCGCGCTGCTCCAGGCGGATGCAGCCGCGGCTGTAGCTGATCGCCCCTGCGTCCTGCAGCCTGCGCGCCGCCTCGGTGACGCCCTCGCGGCGCACGCCCAGCAGGCTCGCCAGGGTCTCGTGCGTCACCAGCAGCGGCGCGTCGCCGGTGCGGTCGAAGCCGAGCAGCAGCCAGCGCACCAGCTGCCGCTCGATCGGATGGTGGCGGCTGCAGATCGCGGCCTGCGCGAGCTGGCTGAAGATCCAGCGCACGTGGCGCATGACCATCGCCTGGAACGCCGGCTCTTGGCGGAACTCGCGCACCGCGACTTCGGCGCGCAGCGCCCAGGCCTCGCCGCCGGGCGTGCGCATGATCGCGCGGGTCCCGGTGGCGACGCCTTCGCCCAGCAGCGCGCTCACGCCGACGATGCCTTCGGTGCCGATGCTCGCGATCTCGCCGGTCTCGCCGTTGGAGGTCACGTAGGTCACGGAGACGACGCCGCGGCGGATGAAGTGCACGTGGCTCGGGACGGTGTTGGCTTCCTGCAGGACACGGCCACCCGGCACGTCGATGCGCTGCAGTTCCGGCAGGAGGCGCAGTCGCAACGGATCCGGCAGGCAATCCAGCACACAGCCGAGCGCGCCTGGTTCCCGGTCCATCCTCATGCGTTGTTCGGCTCCGTGGTGGTGCGTCCCCGCCGGCGATTCTCGGCGGACGATGAATGCGCGTATGTACGCAAGCGCACATTGTCCGTCCGCATCCGCTCCGCGGGGACGCGACACTCTGAATGCGTTCAGTTATTCCGTCGCAGGCGCGGCGTCGGTCGCATGGATGCGGTCGAGCGCGGCCGCGATCGCGCCCGCGCCCAGCGGGCGCACGACGCGCGCGAGTTCTTCGCCGTCGCGCAGGAACACCAGCGTCGGCCACAGCTTGACGCGATAGGCGCGGCCGAGCGCGCGGCCCGGGCCGTCCTCGATCTTCAGGTGGCGCAGGCCCGGCGCGGTGGCGAGCGCCTGCGCGACGAACGGGCGCGCGGCGAGGCAGTGCCCGCACCAGTCGGTGCCGAACTCGAGCACGGTCGGTCCCCGCAGCGCGGCGACTTCCGCGCGGTCGGGCGCTTGCGATGCGTAGTAGGCGCTTTCGTCGTCCATGCGCCGAGGATCGGCGCGGCGCATTCACCGTGCCGTGAAACCGCGCATTCAGCCGGCATTCGGGTCAGCCGGCATTGTGCCGGCGACCCTGCAGCCCGCATCAGCTCACGTTGGGCTCGCTGAACGCTTCGGGTTCGCCGGCGAACGCGTTGATCGGCACGCAGCTGCAGAACACGTTCTTGTCGCCGTACACGTTGTCCACGCGCGCGACCGGCGGCCAGTACTTCTGCTGCTTCAGCGTGGCCAGCGGGAACGCGGCGAGCTCGCGCGGATACGCATGCGTCCACTCGCTCGCGGACACCTGCGCGGCGGTGTGGGGCGCGTGCTTGAGCGGGTTGTCCTCGCGGTCCAGGCGGCCGTCCTCGACCGCGCGGATCTCGTCGCGGATCTGGATCATCGCGTCGATGAAGCGGTCGAGCTCGTGCAGCGACTCCGATTCCGTCGGCTCGACCATCAGCGTGCCCGCGACCGGGAAGCTCAGCGTCGGCGCATGGAAGCCGAAGTCGATGAGGCGCTTGGCCACGTCTTCGGCGCTGATCCCGGTGGCGTCCTTGATCGGGCGCAGGTCGAGGATGCACTCGTGCGCGACGAGGCCGTTGCGGCCGGTGTACAGCGTCGGGTAGTGCGGCGCGAGGCGCCTGGCCAGGTAGTTGGCGTTGAGCATCGCGACCTGGGTGGCGCGGCGCAGGCCTTCGGCGCCCATCATCACGATGTACATCCAGCTGATCGGGAGGATGGACGCCGAGCCGAAGGGGGCCGACGACACCATCGCGCCGTTGCCGAGGCCGTCGGTGCGGGCGCCATCGGCGTCCATTGCCTTCGGCAGGAACGGCGCGAGGTGCGACTTCACCGCGCACGGGCCGACGCCCGGGCCGCCGCCGCCGTGGGGGATGCAGAAGGTCTTGTGCAGGTTGAGGTGCGAGACGTCCGAGCCCCACTTGCCGGGCTTGGCCACGCCGACCAGCGCGTTCATGTTGGCGCCGTCGGTGTAGACCTGGCCGCCGTGCGCGTGGACGATCTCGCAGATCTCGACCACGTCCTCCTCGAACACGCCGTGCGTGGACGGGTAGGTCATCATGATCGCGGCCAGGCGGTCGGAGTACTTCTCGGCCTTGGCGCGGATGTCGGCGACATCGACGTTGCCGTTCGAATCGCACCTGGTCACCACCACGCTCATGCCGCACAGCTGCGCGGACGCGGGGTTGGTGCCGTGCGCGGACTCCGGGATCAGGCACACGTCGCGCTGCGGCTGGCCGTTCGCGCGGTGGTACGCGCGGATCGCGAGCAGCCCGGCGTATTCGCCCTGCGCGCCCGAGTTCGGCTGCAGGCTGACCGCGTCGTATCCGGTGCACTCGGCGAGCATCGCCTCCAGGCCGGCGATCAGTTCCTGGTACCCCTGCGCCTGGTCGGCCGGCGCGAACGGATGCAGGTTCGCGAACTCCGGCCAGGTCACCGGGATCATCTCCGCGGTGGCGTTGAGCTTCATCGTGCACGAGCCCAGCGGGATCATGGTGCGATCCATCGCCAGGTCCTTGTCCGCCAGCGAGCGCATGTAGCGCAGCATCTCGTGCTCGCTGTGGTGGCTGTTGAACACCGG
>DASTWT010000075.1:0-10420 GCA_035765815.1 Luteimonas sp.
CGGCGTCACCGAGGAAGCGGTGGGCGAGGTGCTGCAGACGATGTTCGGCTCGCGCAGGATCACCACGTTCGTGCGCAACGGGCAGGAATACGACGTCATCCTGCAGTCCGCCGGCGAGCGGGCGACGCCCACCGACCTCACCGACCTGTTCGTGCGCAGCCGCAGCGGCGCGCTGGTGCCGCTGGCCAGCGTGGTGAAGCTGGAGGAGCGCGCGGAAGCCGACAGCCTCGGCCGCTTCAACCGCCTGCGCTCGATCACGTTGTCCGCGGGCCTGACGCCGGGCTATTCGCTCGGCGAGGCGATCGACTGGGTGCGCACGACGGCGCGCGAGGAGCTGCCGGTCAACGCGCAGCTCGACTTCACCGGGCAGACGCGCGAGTACCTGCAATCGGGCAGCGCGGTGCTGTTCACCTTCTCGATGGCGCTGCTGATCGTGTTCCTGGTGCTGTCGGCGCAGTTCGAGAGCTTCCTGCACCCGCTGGTGATCATGCTGACGGTGCCGCTGGCGGTGCTCGGCGCGCTGCTCGGCCTGTGGCTGTTCGGCAAGTCGCTCAACCTCTTCAGCCAGATCGGCATCGTGATGCTGGTGGGCCTGGCGGCGAAGAACGGCATCCTGATCGTCGAATTCGCCAACCAGCGCCGCGACGCGGGCCTGTCGGTGCGCGACGCGATCCTCGACGCCGCCGCCACGCGCATGCGCCCGATCCTGATGACCTCGATCGCGACCATCGCCGGCGCGCTGCCGCTGATGCTCGCCACCGGCGCCGGCGCCGGCAGCCGCAGCACGATCGGCGTGGTGGTGGTGTGCGGCGTCGCGCTGTCGACCTTCCTCTCGCTGTTCGTGGTCCCGGCGTTCTACCTGATCCTCGCGCCCTACACGCGCTCGCCGGACGAGCGCACCCGGCGCCTGGACGCGCTGGAAGCGGAGGTCGCGTCGGTCGACGAGGCGGCCGGGGACGCGCACGCACACGGCCCCGCCGCCGGATGAGCGCGCCGGGCGAGCTGCGGCTGTACGGCCTGCACGCGGTGCAGGCCGCGTTCGCGCGCCGCCCGGAGGCGCTGCGCAAGCTGTACCTCGCCGAGGCGCGCATCCCGCAACTGCAGCCGCTGCTGAAGTGGTGCGTCGCGCGCCGCATCGGCTACCGCGTCGTCGCCGACGAGGACCTGCGCAAGCTCGCCGCCAGCAGCCACCACGAAGGCGTGGTCGCCGACGTGCTGCGCGAGGAGCCGGCGCCGCTCACCGCGTGGCTGCGCGACCTGCCGGCCGGGCCGTGCTGCGCGCTGTGGCTCGACGGCGTCGGCAACCCGCACAACCTCGGCGCGATCCTGCGCTCGGCCGCGCACTTCGGCGCGTCCGCGATGCTGCTCCCGAAGCAGTCGACGCTGGCGTTGTCCGGCGCCGCCGCGCGCGTCGCCGAGGGTGGCGCCGAGGCCGTGCCGTTCGTGCGCCTCGGCCGCGACGACAACGCGATCGCGCAGCTGCGCGGCGCGGGCTTCGCGCTCGCGGCGACGTTGGTGCGCGGCGGCGCCGACCTGTTCGCGGCGCCGCTTCCGCGGCGGCTGGTGTTCGTGCTCGGGGCCGAGGGCGAGGGCATGGATGCGGGGCTCGCGTCCGCCTGCGATTCGAGACTGTCGATTCCCGGCACGGGCGCCGTCGAGAGCCTCAACGTCGCGGCGGCGACCGCAGTCCTCCTCGCGGCCTGGGCGCGCGGGTAAGGCGGAGACGTCTGCTTCGGGATGGGCGCCGGAAGCGCGCGCGGATTTCCGGGGGACGCCGCAAGTACGTCCATGTAGGCTCCGTGGCGGCATCCATGCCGCCAAGGCCCCCGGAAATCCGCGCACGCTTCCACCGCCACCCAAGCGCGTCCCCCCGTCTTCGCCGGGGAAGAGCAAAGCCGCGCGTCCCGAAGGTACGGAGCGACGAGCGCGTGTCGTCGTGGATGCGAGGGTTCGGGCCGGGGATCTCGAAAACATGGATGTTTTCGAGAAGCCTCCAGGGATGGATTCCCGGCGTGCCCCGGCCGAACCCTCGCATCCGCGATGACCCCGCAAGAGGCCGGAAACGGAAGAGCCGGCGCGGGGCCGGCTCTTCGATCAGGTTGAAGCGGCGGGAGTGCGCCGTCAGCGGCCGAGGCCGCGTTCGGGCTTCGCGGCCTTCGCCGGCGAGCTGCCGAAGCCGCCCTCGGCCTGCGCCGCGAGATACGTGTAGACCGCGTAGGCCGCGACGTTCTGCTGCAGCACCTTCGGATCGATCTTGTCCATCGTGTCGTCCGGCGTGTGGTGCAGGTCGAAGTATCCGGTCGCGTCGTGGCCCAGCCACGCCCAGGCCGCGCCCATGGCGGCGAACGGGCCGACGTCGGACTCGGGGTCGCCTTCGCCCGGACGCCACTCGATGCCGAGCGGCGCGAGCGCCTGCATGATCTGCTGCACCGCGCCCTTCGCGCCGTCGTCGATGTTGCCGGCGTCGAAACCGTAGATGCGCCCGGCGCCGAGGTCGCTCTCGGAGACCAGGGCGTGCTTCGACAGTTCCGCGGCGTGCGCCTGCGCGTAGGCGCGGCCGCCCCACAGCCCCTGCTCCTCGTTCGCGAACGCGACCACGCGGATCGTGCGCGCGGGGCGCTGCGGCAGGTCCGCGATCAGCTTGGCGGCGGCCATGGAGATGCCCACGCCCGCGGCGTCGTCGATGGCGCCAGTGCCTTCGTCCCAGGAATCGAGGTGGCCGCCGATCAGCACGATCTCGTCCGGATGCTTCGAGCCGGTGAGCTCGCCGATCACGTTCTGCGAGGTGTATTCGCCGTCCCAGCCGCAATCGAGCGCCAGGCGCACCCGCGTCGACGGGTCGAGCGCGACCAGCCGCGCCAGCTGGTCGGCGTCGGGATTGGTCAGCGCGGCCATCGGGATCGGCGTCAACCCGTCCGCGTAGCGGCTCATGCCGGTATGCGCGACGCGATGGTTGTCGGTGCCGGCCGAGCGCATCAGGTAGCCCGCGGCGCCGGCGCGGATCGCCGCGGACGGGCCGGCGCCGCGCACGCGCGAGCCCATGCCGTAGCCGTGGCCGTCCTGCGCGCGCTCCATCCGGTAGTCGATGAAGGCGATCTTGCCCGCCAGCGAGCCGGGCGCCGCCTTCTCGAGCGAGTCGAGGTCGGGGAAACGAACGACCTCGCCCTCGACGGTGCCGCCGACGCTGCCGCCGAGCGCGGCGACGACCAGCTTCTGCGAATGCGGGCCGAGGACTTCGGCCGATTCGCTGCGCCGTTCCCACTTCGGGAAGGTCACCGGCTCGGTCCACACCTTGTCGAAGCCGAGTTCGCGGAACTTGGCCTTGGCCCACTCGACGGCGCGGGCGTCGCCCTCGCTGCCGCCCATGCGCGGGCCGACTTCGGCGGTGAGCGACTCGGTCACCTTCCAGCCGGTGTCGTCGGCGAGCGCGGTCGCGCGCAGCGTCGCCGCGGTGTCCAGGGCCGACTGCGGGATCGTGGTGGTCTGTGCCGCCGCGGCGGGCAGGGACGCGAGCAGGGCGAGCAACAGCGGCGCGAGGCGCATGGCGGGCTCCGGTGGCATGGAAAAAGGGGAACCGCAGCCTAGCAGCCGGCCACGCCCCCCCGTTGTGCCTCAAGTCATGGCCGGGCGGCTCAGCGCCGCAGCGAGTCCCTGATCTCGCGCAGCAGCAGCACTTCCTCCGGCGGCGCGGCCGGAGCCGCCTCGACGGGCTTGCGCACGCGGTTGTAGGCCTTGAGGAACAGGAAGATCACGAACGCGATCAGGAGGAAGTCGATCGCCGCCTGGATGAAGTTGCCGTAGGCGATGGCGACTTCGGCGACCTTGTTGCCGGCCGCGTCCACGGTCGCGGGCTTGAGCACGTACTTCCAGTCCGACACGCTCACGCCGCCCAGCAGCACGCCCACCAGCGGCATCACGATGCCGTCGACCAGCGCGGTGACGATCTTGCCGAACGCGGCGCCGATCACCACGCCGACGGCGAGGTCGACGACGTTGCCGCGCGCGATGAATTCCTTGAACTCGCTGACCATGCCCATCGCCTGCTTCCTCCTGGAAACGACCCCTGCGGGGCGAGATTAATCCTGCGTGGCGGGCGGCGCGATCCGGCCCTCGAAGGCCACGACCCCGTCGAGGCTGGCCCGGAAGCGGTCGCCCACGGCGAGCGGGCCGACGCCGGCCGGCGTGCCCATGAACACCAGGTCGCCGGCGCGCAAGCGGTAGAGCCTGGAGAGCTCGGCCAGGATGTCGGGCACGTCCCAGATCAGGTCGCGCAGCGCGCCGTGCTGGCGGCGTTCGCCGTTGACCTCCAGGGTCAGCGTGCGCGCGGCCAGGTTGCCGGCGGCGGCGATGGGCACGAGCGCGCTCAGCGGCGCCGAGGCGTCGAAGGCCTTGCCGGTGTCCCAGGGCATGCCGCGCGCCTTGGCTTCCGCCTGCAGGTCGCGGCGGGTCAGGTCGAGGCCGACGCCGCAGCTTTCCACGAGCGCCGCGGCCGCTTCGCGCGACAGCTCGCCATGCGGGGCGTCGCTGCCGAGCCCGACGACCAGCTCGACCTCGTGGTGCAGCTCCTTCGTGCCCGGCGGATACGGCACGACGCCGTCGAGCACGATCGCGTCGGCCGGCTTGAGGAAGAAGATCGGGCGGCCGCGGGCCGCCGGGTCGGCGGGCGCCGCGCCCATCTCGCGGGCGTGGTCGGCGAAGTTCCTGCCGACGCAGTAGATGCGATGGACCGGCCGCATGCGGCGGTCAGCGCGCGGGATCGACGCGAATGTCCGCAGCGTCGCCGCCGCCGACGACGGTGTACTCGGCGTCGACGACATTGCCCGGCGCCGCTGCCGGCGCGCGCGTCGCACCGCGCGGGCGCAGCAGGCGCACGACCAGCCCGACGGCCAGCATCGCCGCGCCGACGAACACGCTGGCCACCACCAGCGCCGCGAGCAGGGCCAGGCCGAGCAGTCCCATCAGCACCCGCAGCAGCGGATGCCGGCGGTGCCGCGGCGGGAACTGCGCGGCGCGGAAAAACTGGCGGTCGAAACGGAAGTGCAGTGCGGACATCGTCGGCGGGGCTCGTGACACAATCCGGCCAAGGCCGGGGGACCGGCAGTATCCGGCGAGCCGCAGTCGGGGTTGTGAGAACTTCGTTAAACGACATGCACCAGGACGACATGCAATCGCCGGAACCCGCGCTGGCGCTCGTCGCGGCGATCGAGGATGGCGGGCTCGCCGAGGCCGAGGCGGTCGTGGACGGCTCCGCCGAGTCCCTGATCCTGCATCGCGACGGCGACGCGGTGCGCGCCTGGCTCAACGTGTGCCCGCACGCGGGCCGCCGCCTCGACTGGGCGCCGGGCAGGTTCCTCCGTTCGAAGGAAGGGCTGCTGGTCTGCGCAGTGCACGGCGCCAGCTTCGAGCTGCAGCGCGGCGAATGCGTCGCCGGTTCGTGCCGCGGTGATTCGCTGCGTGCGGTGGCGGTCGAAGTGCGCGACGGCGCGGTTTACCGGGCGCGCTGACCGGCACGGTCCGGCTTCAGAACAGCACGTTCACCATCGCCACGATGATCATCGTGTACACCAGCGTCAGCGGCCCGCCGACGCGCCACATGTCGCGCGGCGTGTAGCCCGCCGGCCCGGTGATCATCGAGACCGACGGGTTGGACGCGGTGATGAAGTTGTTCGACGCCGACAGCGCCACGATCAGCGCGAACGCGGTCGGGTTGCCGCCCACCGCCAGCGCGAGGTTGATCGCCAGCGGCACCATCACGATGGTCGCGCCGACGTGGCTGATCACCAGCGAGAACACGGTCGTCAGCAGGCCGAGCACCAGCTCGATCGACCACGCCGGCATGCCCTGCGGCAACCGCTCGATGCTGTGGCCGGCGACCCAGGCCGCGGCGCCGCTGCTGTCCATCGCCCAGCCCAGCGGGATCAGGCACGCCATCAGGAAGACCGTCTTCCAGCTGATCGCGCCGTAGGCCTCGTCCATCTTCAGCACGCCGGTCACCAGCATGCCGGCGACGCCGGTCATCAGGGCGATGGAGGTCGGGATCCGCGACGACAGCGCCAGCAGCATGCTCACCGCGAAGATCACCATCGCGATTTTGAACTTGTGCGGGCGCTGCTCGCCCTTCGGGTAGTCGGTCACGACCACGAAGTCGCGGCTCTTCGCCGCTTCCGCCAGGTCGGTCCAGATGCTGTGCAGCACCAGCATGTCGCCGGCGCGCAGCGTCATCGATCGCACGTCGGTGTTGTGCACTTCCTTGTCGCGGTTGATCGCGAGCAGGCTGATGCCCTGCTGCTTGCGCAGCCGCAGGTCGCCCGCGCTCTTGCCGATGAACTTCGAGGTCGGCGGCACCACCGCCTCGGAGATGCCGGCCCGGCTCGGGTTGAACAGGTCGCCGAACTCGCGCAGCCGCGTGGACAGGCGCAGGAACTGGTTCTGGGCGAAGTCGGCGACCTGCTGCCGCGGCCCCATCGCGCCGAGCACGCTGCCGACCCAGATGCGGCTGTCGCCGGGCGGCGCGAGCCGAGATTCGTTGCCGGTCTTGAGCGCGAGCAGCAGCGGCGCGCCGTGCAGGCGCTCGGCCTCGCCCAGGGCCATCCCGACCAGCGGGCTGTCGGCGCCGACCGTCAGTTCGAACACATCGCCCTCGATCCCGTAGGTGTTGGCGAAGTAACTCTGCGTGCGCGCCGGCGTCACGCCCTTGTCGGTGTCCTCGCGCAGCTGCTTCATGCCCCAGAAGCGGAAGTACGCCAGGCACGCGAGCAGCAGCGCGAGGCCGATCGGCAGCGGCGCGAACATCTTCAGCGGCACGAGCGTGGCCGCGCCGGAGGGCAGGTTGGCGTTGGCGGAGACGAGCAGGTCGTTGAGCAGGATCAGCGGCGAGTTGCCGACCATGGTCAGGCCGCCGCCCATGATGATCGCGGCGGTCAGCGGCATCAGCAGGCGCGACAGCGGCACGCCGGTGCGCGCCGACAGGCGCGAGGCGATCGGCAGGTAGAGCGCGGTGACCGAGGTGTTCTGCATGACCGCGGAGTTGAATCCGGCGACCGCCTGCGCGTACAGCAGCAGCCGCTCCTCGACGCCGTGCGCGCGCCGCAGCAGCCAGCCGGCGAGCCGGTTGAGCGCGCCGGTGCGGTCCAGCCCGGCGCCGAGGATCATCGTCGCGATGACGTTGATCACCGCGTCGGAGGAGAACCCGCTGAAGATGTCCTCGGGCGCCACCAGCCCGGTGAGCCCGAGCAGCACCAGCACGACCAGGGCGACCACGTCGGCGCGGATGCGCTCGAACAGGAACATCACCATCGTGAAGCCCACCAGCCCGAGCACGAGCTTCATGTCGGTGGTGAGCGCCAGCGCGGTATCCAAAGTGCCTGTCCCTGGGTCCTGTTGCGTCGTGCCGGATCGTCGGGCCGGCGGGGCTAGGGTGCAGCGGGCTTGTCGTACAGCAGGTCCCAGACGCCGTGGCCGAGCTTCAGCCCCCGCGCCTCGAAGTGGGTCTGCGGCCGCCAATCCGGCCGCGGCACGTGGCCGCGCGGCCCGGCGCGGTTGCGCAGCCCGGGCTCGGCATCGAGCACGTCCCACATCTGCTCGGCATAGTCCTGCCAATCGGTGGCGAGGTGCAAGCGCCCGCCGGGCGCGAGCTTGCGCACCAGCAGCGCGACGAGCGCGGGCTGGACGAGGCGGCGCTTGTGGTGGCGCTTCTTGTGCCAGGGGTCGGGGAAGTAGATCCGGACCTCGTCCAGGCTCGCGTCGGCGATCTCGCCGGCCAGGACCTCGACCGCATCGTGGTGGTAGACGCGCACGTTGCCGAGGCCGTCTGCCTCGAGGCCGTTGAGCAGGCGCCCGACGCCGGGCGCGTGGACCTCGATGCCGATGAAGTCGCGGCCCGGGTCGCGGGCGGCGCCGAAGCGCAGCGCCTCGCCGTTGCCGAACCCGATCTCCAGCACCCGCGGCGCGCTGCGGCCGAAAGCCGCGTCGAAGTCGCGGGGCGCGACCCCGGTTCCCGGAGGCCTGCAGTCGAGGCCGAAGCGCGGCCACAGCGCGTCGAACGCGCGCTGCTGGGCCGGCGTGAAGCGCCCCTGGCGCAAGACGAAGCTGCGAACCGCGCGATGCCCGGGCTCGATCGTGAAGGGCTTGCGCCCGGGGGCGCGCACCGTGCCCGTCATCCGCCGACCAGGCCGTCGACGGGCGAGGACGCGCTGGCGTAGCGCTTGCGCGGAATGCGTCCGGCGAGGAACGCGTCGCGCCCGGCCTCGACCGCGAGCTTCATCGCGCGCGCCATGCGCACCGGATCCTTCGCGCCGGCGATCGCGGTGTTCATCAGCACGCCGTGGCAGCCGAGCTCCATCGCCACCGCGGCGTCGGAGGCGGTGCCGACGCCGGCGTCGACGATGATCGGCACGGTCGCGTTCTCGACGATCTCCATCAGGTTGTAGCGGTTCTGCACGCCCAGGCCCGAGCCGATCGGCGCGGCCAGCGGCATCACCGCGACGCAGCCGATCTCCGCCAGGCGCTTGCACAGGATCGGATCGTCGGAGGTGTAGACCATCACCTGGAAACCGTCGGCGACAAGCGCCTCGGCCGCGGCGAGCGTCTGCACGACGTCGGGGTACAGCGTGCGCTGGTCGCCGAGCACCTCGAGCTTGACCAGCGAATGGCCGTCGAGCAGCTCGCGCGCCAGGCGGCAGGTCCGCACCGCTTCGTCGGCGGTGTAGCAGCCGGCGGTGTTGGGCAGGATCGTGTAGCGGTCGGGCGGCAGGACGTCGAGCAGGTTCGGCTCGTTCGGGTCCTGCCCGATGTTCACGCGGCGGATGGCGACGGTGACGATCTCGGCGCCGGCGGCTTCGGTGGCGCGGCGGGTCTCGTCGAGGTCGCGGTACTTGCCGGTGCCGGTGAGGAGGCGGGAACGGTAGGACTTGCCGGCGATGACCAGCAGGTCGTCGCCGTGCGCGGGGGAAGGCTGGGTCATCCCGCGATTTTAGCCCGCGCGGCCGGCTTTGGCCCGCTCAGCCGCCGCCGAGCGCCTGCACGATCTCGACGCGGTCGCCCGCGGCGAGCGCGCGCGCCTCGTGCGCGCTTCGCGGCACGATTTCGCCGTTCACCTCGACGGCGACCCGGCGCTCGCCGTAGCCGGCCTCGCGCAGGAGTCCCGCGACGCTGCAGCCCGCCGGCACCGGCCGGGGCGACCCGTTGAGGACGATCTCCATGGCCGCCATTGTCGCCGCCTTGCGCTCCCGGCTCCAGCCGTGGAAGGATCGCGCCATCCGCCGGCGTATCGCCCGCGGCCCACTCTCCCGGAGCCCTCCATGACGTCGTCCCGCAAGCCCCTCCGTTCCCTCCTGGCCGCCGCGCTGGCGCTTGCGGCCGCGCCCGCCTTCGCCCAGCAGTCGCCGTTCTCGCAGACGGTGTTCTTCGGCGACAGCCTCACCGACAGCGGCCATTTCCGGCCTGCGCTGATCCAGCTGCTCGGCCCGAACGGCGCGCTGATCGGCAAGTTCACCACCAACCCGGGCCTGGTCTGGTCGGAGTACCTCGCCGACGCCTACGGCACCGACGCGACCAGCGACAACCAGGGCGGCACGAACTACGCCGTCGGCGGCGCGCTCGTCGGCACGGATACGGCCGGCGGCCTCGGCCCGATCCCGTCGCTGAAGTCGCAGGTGAACGCCTACCTCGCGGCGAACGGCGGCCATGCGGACCCGAACGCGCTGTACACCGTGTGGGGCGGCGCGAACGACATGTTCAGCATCACCAACCCGGCGACCGCACCGGCGGTGATCGGCGGCGCCGTCACCGCGGAGGCCGGCATCGTCGGCACGCTGCAGGCGGCCGGCGCGCAGTACGTGCTGGTGGCGAACCTTCCCGACCTCGGCCTCACCCCGGCGGCGCGCGCCGCCGGCGCGGGCTACCAGGCGCAGGCCACGGCACTGGCGACGGCCTACAACAATGCGCTGTTCGGGGCGCTCGCCGGCGCCGGGCTGTCGGTGATCCCGGTCGACACCTTCCATTTCCTGCAGGAAGTCGTGGCCGACCCGTCGGCCTATGGCTTCGCCAACGTGACGACGCCGGGCTGCCTCGCGCAGCCGGCGCCGGCGGGCGATTCATCGCTGTTCTGCAACCCGGCGTCCTACCGCGATCCGTCGGTCGCGAGCAGCTACCTCTTCGCCGACGGCATCCACCCGAGCACCGCGGCGCACGCGATGCTCGCGCAGCTCGCCGAGGGGATGATCGAAGGCCCGCGCCAGATCGCGGTGCTGCCGCACGTCGAGTCCTCGGTCGGCCGCGCGCGCGCCGGCCGGATCGATGCGCGCCTCGCCGCCGATCCGGGCGAGGGCAGCGGCATGCGCTGGTGGGCCGACGTGCGCGGCGATTCGCAGCGCGGCGGCAAGGGCGACGATTTCGACGGCCAGGGCCCCGCGCTCAGCGT
>DASTWT010000076.1:0-17143 GCA_035765815.1 Luteimonas sp.
TCGCGCGCGAGCGCGGCGATGTCGCGCCAGGCCAGCGCGTGCGACTCGTCGCTGACCACGAAGGCCTCGTCGTCGCCCGAACGCACCACGTAGCGCACGTCGTAGTGCCAGTGCGCCGGCACGCCCTTGTGCTCCGGGATCCAGTGCCGGTCGAGGTCGAAGATCCCCGCTTCGATGGACAACCCGCGCAGGCCCGATTCCTCCTCCGCCTCGCGCAGCGCCGCGCGCGCCAGGTCGCGGTCGCCGTCGGCGTGTCCGCCGGGCTGCAACCACAGGCCGAGCTTGCGATGATGGGTGAGCAGCGTGCGCTGGCCATCCGCCGCGACCAGCCAGGACGACGCGGTGAAGTGGCCGGCCAGGCGCTCGCGCAGGAACGGGTCCGACGGATCCGCGAGCAGCGCCAGGAAGTGACCGACCGCCTCGCCCTCGCCGGGCCAGCGGCGGGCGTAATCGTCGAACGCCGCCGCGAGGTCGCCGCCTTCCCGAGCCATTCCCGATCCTCGCTGCCGTGCCGGGCGATCCCGGGGCCGCCATTATCCCGCCCGCCGCGTTCAGGTGGCCATCGGCGCTTGTGCGGCGCCCCCCGCCGCCTGTAAGGTCGGCGACTGCTGTTTCACAGTCCCGGGGGACACCACGATGCTCTTTTGGCGCGTCAAGCCGCTAGACCAGATCCTCGCCACGGCCGAGAAGAAGGCGCTGACGCGCCAGCTCGGTCCGATCCAGCTCACCCTGCTCGGCGTCGGCGCGGTCATCGGCACCGGCATCTTCGTGCTGACCGCGGAAGCGGCGCAGAAGTCGGGCCCGGCGATGATGGTCGCCTTCGTGATCGCCGCCGTGGTGTGCGGCCTGGCCGCCCTCGCCTACGCCGAACTGGCGTCGATGGTGCCGGTGTCGGGCTCGGCCTACACCTACACCTACGGCGTGATGGGCGAGCTGATCGCCTGGATCGTGGGCTGGGCGCTGGTCCTGGAATACGCCATCGGCGCGACCGCCGTGTGCGTCGGCTGGTCCGGCTACGTCAACGGGCTGCTGAACAGCGGCATCTTCGGCCTGGTGGAACCGGGCTCGCTCTCGCTGCCGACGTGGCTGCAGACCGGCTATTTCTCCGGCGGCGGCTTCAACCTGCTCGCCTTCCTGATCGGCTGCGCGGTGACCTGGCTGCTGGTCATCGGCACCTCGAAGAGCGCCAAGGTCAACGCCGTGCTGGTCGCGATCAAGATCGTCGCGCTGACTGCGTTCATCGTGCTCGCGCTGCCGGCGGTCAAGAGCAGCAACCTTCATCCGTTCATGCCCACCGGCTGGGGCAGCCCGACGGGCGGCGTCGGCGTCCTGGGCGCGGCGGCCTCGATCTTCTTCGCGTACGTGGGCTTCGACGCGGTCTCCACCGCCGCCGAGGAAACCAAGAACCCGAACCGCAACATCCCGATCGGCCTGATCGGCGCGCTCGGCATCTGCACCGTCTTCTACCTGCTGGTCGGCTACGGCGCCGCCGGTTCGGTCGGCGCGCAGCCGCTGTTCGGCGCGGCCGGCATGGCGCTCGACCCGGGCACGCCCGAGATGACGGCGGCCTGCCAGCTGGCGGCCAACGCCGGCGCCCTGGTCTGCAGCAACGAGCCGCTGGCGCACGTGATCCGCGTGCTCGGCTTCCCGCAGGTCGGCAACCTGATCGCGCTGGCCGCCGTGCTCGCGCTGCCGTCGGTCATCCTGATGATGATGTTCGGCCAGACCCGCATCTTCTTCACGATGTCGCGCGACGGCCTGTTGCCCGACGTGCTGTCGAAGATCCATCCGAAGTTCCACACCCCGCACGTGGTCACGGTGATGACCGGCATCGTGGTCGCGATCTGCGCCGCGCTGTTCCCGGTCGGCAAGCTCGCCGACACCTCGAATGCCGGCACGCTGCTCGCGTTCGCGATGGTGTCGATCGGCGTGCTGATGCTGCGCCGCCTGCAGCCCGGCCGCCCGCGCCCGTTCCGCACGCCGATGGCGTGGGTCGTGTGCCCGCTCGCCGTGCTCGGCTGCGCGCTGCTGTTCGTGAACCTGAGCTCGGTCGCGAAGACGGTGTTCGTGGTGTGGGCGCTGATCGGCCTGGTGTTCTACGCGTTCTACGGCGTGCGCCGGAGCCAGCTGGCCCCGGGCAACGCGCAGTCCGACGACTGACCGTCGCGCCGGCCCGCCCATGTTGAAGCGCCTGTTCGCGACCAAGCACCCGCACGCCGTCACCGGCGACGCCAACCAGCTGCAGCTGCACCGCACCCTCGGACCCTGGGGCCTCACGGCCCTGGGGATCGGCGCGGTCATCGGCGGCGGCATCTTCGTCATCACCGGCCAGGCGGCGGCGGAGCATGCGGGCCCGGCGATCATGCTGTCGTTCGTGCTGGCGGCGATCTGCTGCACGTTCTGCGCGCTCGCCTATGCCGAGTTCGCGGCGATGGTGCCGGTCTCGGGCAGCGCCTACACCTACACCTACGCCACCCTCGGCGAACTCGCGGCGTGGTTCATCGGCTGGATGCTGGTGCTGGAATACGGCGTGTCCGCATCGGCGGTCGCGGTGAGCTGGACGGGTTATTTCCTGAGCCTGCTCGACCACTTCGGCATCCATTTGCCGGCGGCGTTCGTCAGCGCCCCGCTGGACGCGACGCTGAAGCCGACCGGCGCGATCGCCAACCTGCCGGCCGCGGGCATCGTGCTCGCGCTGACCTGGCTGTGCTACGTCGGCATCCGCAAGTCGTCGACGATGAACATGGCGATGGTCGTGCTCAAGACCGGCCTGATCATCCTGGTGATCGCGGCGGGCTGGAAGTACGTGGATCCGGGCAACTGGCATCCCTTCATCCCCGAGAACGTCGCCCCCGGGAAGTTCGGCTGGGACGGCGTGCTGCGCGGCGCGGCGATGGTGTTCTTCGCCTACATCGGCTTCGAAGCGGTGTCGGTGGCGGCGCAGGAATCGCACAAGCCTCAGCGCGACCTGCCGGTGGGCATGCTGCTGTCGCTGGCGATCTGCACCGTGCTGTACATCGCGATGGCCGCGGTGATGACGGGCCTGGTGCCCTACACCCTGCTCGGCACCGACGAGCCGGTGGTGACCGCGGTCGCGGCGCATCCGCAGCTCGGCTGGCTGCGCGTGATCGTCGAGGTCGGCGCGCTGATCGGCCTGTCGTCGGTCGTGCTGGTCATGATCATCGGCCAGCCGCGCATCTTCATGATCATGGCGCGCGACGGCCTCCTGCCGCCGGTGTTCACGCGCATCCATCCCCAGTACCGCACCCCGCACATCAACACCGTGATCACCGGGATCGGCATCGCGGTGCTCGCGGCGGTGTTCCCGCTGGACGTGCTGGGCGAGCTGACCTCGATGGGCACCCTGATCGCGTTCGCCGCGGTCTGCGCCGGCGTGCTGATCCTGCGCCGCACCCAACCCGACCTGCCGCGTCCGTTCCGGATCAAGGGCGCCTGGTTCGTGTGCCTGGCCGGCATCTTCTCGTGCATGGCGCTGCTGTCCACGATGACCGCGCACAACTGGTTCCTGATGGTGGTCTGGACGGGCTTCGGCTTCCTGGTCTACTTCCTCTACGGATACCGGCACAGCCTGGTCGCCCGGGCCGCGCGCGGGGGCTAAACTGGGGGGCATGAGCGCCCCCCAGCTTTCCGACAGCACGCGCCCCGACGGCATGCCCCATGACGGCATGCCCTACGACGCGCAGCGGCTGCGCCACCTCGCCGGCGAGATCATCACCAACGTCCGCGAGCTGGCCGTGGCCGGCATGACGCCGGCCACCAGCAGCAACTTCTCGCGCCGCCTCGACGCGCGCCACGCGGCCATCACCGTGTCCGGGCGCGACAAGGGCCGGCTGACCGAAGGCGACATCATGGTCGTCGACTTCGACGGCCGCGCCGTCGGCTCCGACCACCGCCCGTCCGCCGAGACGCTGCTGCACACGCAGCTGTACCGGCGCTTCCCCGAGATCGGCTGCGTGCTGCATACGCATTCGCGCGCGCAGACGGTGGCCTCGCGGCTGTTCGCCGGCGCCGGCCACGTGCGGCTGGAAGGCTACGAGCTGCTCAAGGCCTTCCATGGCAACACCACCCACGAGGCCTCGATCGACGTGCCGGTGCTGCCCAACACCCAGGACATGCCGACGCTGGCGGCACAGGTCGACGCGCTGCTCGGCGAGCGCCCGATGTGGGGCTACCTGATCGACGGCCACGGCCTCTATGCGTGGGGCCGCGACATGGCCGAGGCGCGCCGCCACCTGGAGGCCTTCGAATTCCTGTTCGATTGCGAACTGCAACTTCGGGCGCTGGGGTGCAAGCGATGAACGAGACGATGGCCAGCCGCTTGCGGATCTTCGCCGAAGAGCATCCGGACGAGCCGCTGCTCGCCACGGGCGACCGCGCCGCGATGGCGCGCGAGCTCGCCGCGATCGGCGTGACCTTCGAGCAGTGGGAGGCTTCGCGCCCCGTGGCGGCCGGCGATGCGCCGGAAGCGATCATGGACGCGTACCGCGCCGACATCGACCGCTTGGTCGCCGAACGCGGCTTCCGCAGCGTCGACGTGGTGAGCATCGCGCCCGACAACCCGCAGCGCGAAACGATGCGCGCGAAGTTCCTCGACGAGCATTTCCACAAGGAAGACGAAGTGCGCTTCTTCGTCGCCGGCTCGGGCCTGTTCACCCTGCACGTCGACGGCAAGGTGTACGAGGTGCTGTGCACGCGCGGCGACCTGATCGCGGTGCCCGATTCCACCCAGCACTGGTTCGACATGGGGCCGGAGCCGAGCTTCGTCGCGATCCGCTTCTTCACCGAGCCGGACGGCTGGGTCGGGCACTTCACCGGCACCGACATCGCCAAGCGCTTCCCGCGCTACGGCGAATGAGCACCATGACCACGATCCTGACCGACATCGAAGGGACGACGAGCAGCATCTCGTTCGTGAAGGACGTGCTGTTCCCGTACGCGCGGCGCGCCCTGCCCGGCTTCGTGCGCGCGCATGGCGGCGAGCCCGAGGTGCGTCGCTGGCTCGACGCGGTCGCGACCGAGCACGGCGCGATGTGCGACGACGCGATGATCGTCGAGACGCTGCAGGGCTGGATCGACGAGGACCGCAAGCACACGGCGCTCAAGGCACTGCAGGGCATGGTCTGGCGCGAGGGCTATCTTGCCGGCGAGCTGGAAGCGGACGTGTACCCCGACGCGGTGTCGGCGCTGCGCCGCTGGCACGACGCGGGGCATCGCCTCGCGGTGTATTCCTCCGGTTCGGTCGCGGCGCAGAAGCTGCTGTTCGCGCACACCGATGCCGGCGACCTCACGGCGCTGTTCGATGCGTTCTTCGACACCGAAGTGGGGCCCAAGCGTGAGGCCGACAGCTATCGGCTCATCGCCGACAGCCTCAACCGCCGCCCCGGCGACATCGTGTTCCTGTCCGACGTCGTCGCCGAGCTCGATGCGGCGCGCGACGCCGGCATGCGCACGGTGCTGCTCGACCGGCGCGAGAATTACCCGCGGCCGCGCGATGCGGCCGCGTGCAACGGCCATCCGCGCGTGGAATCCTTCGACGCGGTGGACCCGCTGCTCGTGCCCTGACCGGCCACGGCCGGATCGACAAGGAGGTCGCCATGGCGCGCAATCAATCCTTGCTGGTCGCCCTGCTCTTGCTGGCCGCCACCGGCGCTGCGGCGGCGGCCGACCTGCCCGGCGACGGCCTCCGGCAGCGCCACGAGCAGCTCCAGCAGCTGGACGACACGCTGCACGCGACGATGTCGGACGATGCGCTCGGACAGGCGCTGGCAGTTCGATTCCGGGCGCTGTATCCCGATGCCGGCGACTTGGACGTGCTCCGCGCCTCCGACGAGGCCTCCCTGCACCTGCGGTTCGACGACGCGATGCTGGCCAGCTTCTATCGCACCGACCCGTACGCCGTAGACGCCATGCAGGCGAGCCTGGCCGAACTCGAGCATCGCGGGGCCGCGAAACGCGAAGAGCTGGCGAGGATGCGCAATGCCCTGCTTTCGGCGCGCCGCTTCGACGACGCCACGAAATTCGGGGCGTCGCACCCGAAAGCAGGGTTGGCGCCGCTGCCGCGGTTCGTGGATGCCGGGAACATCGCTTCCGGCCAGCCGAGCGCCTGGCGCGAGGCCGGCGACGGCCGCTTCGAGCGCGTCGGCCTGGACCTCGGGCCAGCCCAGGTCCTGGTGATGGCGGGCTGCCATTTCTCTGACGACGCGGCGCGCGAAATCTCCGCCGATCCGGTGCTCGGACCTGCGTTTCGCGCGCATGCCACCTGGCTCGGCCTGCCACCGGGACCCGAGGACCCTGCCGACGTGGCCGAGTGGAACCGCGCGCATCCGCAGGCGCCGATGCTGACCCTCTACGATCGCGCCGAATGGCCGATGTTCCCGCAATGGCGGATGCCGTCGTTCTTCGTGGTGCGCGACGGCAGGGTCGTGGGGGCCGTGATCGGCTGGAAGCCGGCGGACGCACGCGATGCACTCGTCGCCCTGATGCGAAAGAATGGCCTGCTGTCGCCCGGGCAAGGCGTTGCGCCGGTCGAGACCGAAGACGCGGCCGAGAACGCCGGCGACGGACGCTAGTTGTCGCCGGGCCCGGCGCGGCGCGCGAGTTCGCCGCGCAGGTCGTCGAGCGACAGGCCGCGCGCGCGCAGGGCGACAACGAGGTGGTACACGAGGTCGGCGGCTTCGCCGCGCAGCGCGGCCTGTTCGCCGGCCACGGCGGCCAGCGCGGTTTCCACGCCCTCCTCGCCGACCTTCTGCGCGATCCTCGCGATCCCGGAGGCCAGCAGGCGGTCGGTGTAGCCGATGGACGGGGCCGCGATGCGCGCGGCCACCAGCGCGTCCAGCGCGCCGACGGGGTCGCCGGGCGCGTGCGCGAAGCAGCTGCAGCGGCCGAGGTGGCAGGTGGGACCATGCGCACGCGCCATCACGAGCAGCGCGTCGCCGTCGCAGTCGGCCTCGATCGAGACCAGCTCCAGCCAGTGCCCCGACGTCTCGCCCTTGCACCACTGCCGGCGCCGGCTGCGGCTGTAGAAGGTCACGCGGCCGCCCTCGAGGGTCGCGGCGAGGGCTTCGCGGTCCATGTAGCCGAGCATCAGCACGCGCAAGGTCGCGGCGTCCTGCACGATCGCAGGGAGCAGGCCGTCCTGGCGCGCCCAAGCGAGGGCGTCGATGTCGATCGTCGCTGTCCGGGGCGCGCTCATGGCAGCCTCACCACGACGCCGGCGTCGTGCAGGGCGCGCTTGAGGGCACCGATCTCGAGGCTCCCGTCGTGCAGCGCGCCGGCCGCGAGCGCGGCGTCGGCGTCGGCGCGGAAGGCCGCTTCGAAATGGGCCGCACGTCCGGCGCCACCGGACGCGACCAGCGGTACGGCGCAGGTGGCACGCACCGCCGCCAGCTGCACGAGGTCGAAACCGTCGCGGGTGCCGTCGCTGTCCATGCAGTTGAGGACGATCTCGCCGGCACCGCGTTCCTGGGCTTCGGCGATCCAGTCCAGCGTGCGCCGCGGCAGCGCGCGCATCCGCGACGGATCGCCGCTGTGGCTGCGCACGCGCCATTCGCCGTCGTCGTCGCGGCGCGAGTCGACGCCGACGACGACGCACTGGGATCCGAACGCATCGGCGAGCTCGGACACGAGCGCGGGACGCTCGAGCGCGGGCGTGTTGACCGAGATCTTGTCGGCCCCCGCGTTGAGCAGGCTGCGCGCCTGCTCGACGCTGCGGATGCCGCCCGCCACGCAGACCGGGATGTCGAGGTCGCAGGCGACGCGCCCCACCCAAGCGGGATCCGCGCAGGTGCCGCGCGGGCTCGCGGCGATGTCGTAGAGCACGAGCTCGTCGGCGCCGGCGTCGCGATGGCGCCGTGCGAGCGCGACGACGTCGCCCATGTCGCGGTGGCCTTCGAAGCGCACGCCCTTGACCACGCGTCCGTCGCGCACGTCGAGGCAGGCGATGATGCGGCGGCTCAGCATCGCAATGCGCCCAGGTCGATGCCGCCTTCCAGCAGGCTGCGGCCGAGCACGGCGCCGGCGCAGCCGATCGCCTCGAGCGACGCGAGATCCGCGGCGTTGCGGATGCCGCCGCTGGCCTGCAGCGACAGGCCGGTGCACGCGGCGCGCAGGTCGCGATACAGATCCAGGCCCGGGCCGGACAGCATGCCGTCGCGCGCGATGTCGGTGCTGAGCAGGTGCCGCAGCCCCGCCGCTTCGTAGCGGCGTGCCAGCGTCGCAAGCGAGGCGCCGGTCGCCGCGGTCCAGCCGGCGACGGGCAAGCGCCAGCGTCCTTCCGCGTCGCGGCGCGCGTCCAGCGCCACCACCAGCGCCTCCGCGCCGAAGCGCGCGATCCAGCCCGCGACGAGATCGGGCTCGCGGATCGCGAGCGACCCCACGACCACGCGCGACGCGCCGGCATCGAGCAGGCGCTGCACGTCGCCGGCATCGCGGATGCCGCCGCCGGTCTGGAGGCGCAGGCCGATCGCGGCCAGGCGCGGCAACAGCGGCAGCAACGTGTAGCGCCCTTCGCGCGCGCCATCGAGGTCCACCAGGTGCAGCCAGTCCGCGCCCTGCGCGGCGTAGCGCGCGGCCTGTGCCTCCGGCGCGTCGGGGTAGCGCGTCTCGCGCGCGTAGTCGCCCTGGCGCAGGCGCACGACACGGCCGTCGCGGACGTCGATCGCGGGATACAGGACCAGGCTCATGGAGAAGGCATCCGCAGGAAGTTGGCCAGCAGGCGCGCGCCCGCGGCGGCCGAGCGCTCGGGGTGGAACTGCACGCCGAACACGTTGCCGCGCTGCACGGCCGCCGCGAACGGCGCGCCGTGCACGGTCTCGGCCACGCAGTCCTCGCCAGGCGCCGCGGCGAAACCGTGCACGAAATACATCCGGGTGCCGGCGGCGATGCCGTCGAACAGCGGCGACGGGCGCGTCGGCGACACGACGTTCCAGCCCATGTGCGGCACGCGCACGCCCGGCGCGGGAGGCAAGGCGTCGACCCGGCCCTGCAGCACGCCCAGTGTCGCGACCTCGCCTTCCGCCGAAGCGGCGAACAACAGCTGCATGCCCAGGCAGATGCCCAGCAGCGGCACGCCGGCCTGGCCCAGCGCCGACGCGAAGCCGCGCTCGCGCAGCAGGGCCATGGCCGGCGCGGCGGCGCCGACGCCGGGCAGCACGATGCGTTCGGCGCCGCGCAGGCCATCGGCATCGCGTGCGAGCGCGACGCGCGCGCCGACGCGCTCGAGAGCGCAGCGCACCGACGCGAAATTCGCGCCGCCGGCATCCACGATCGCCACGCGCGGCGCGGCCGGCCCGCTCAAAGCGTCCCCTTGCTGCTGGGCAGCTGCGCGCCCTCGCGCCGCACCGCCTGGCGCAGCGCGCGCGCGACCGCCTTGAAGCAGGCCTCGACCTTGTGGTGCTCGTTGTCGCCGCGCACCCGCAGGTGCAGTGCCATGCCGGCGCCCTCCGCCAGCGAGCGGAAGAAGTGCGGGACGAGCTCGGTCGGCAGGTCGCCGACGCGCTCGCGGGCGAACGCGCCGTCGAAGGCGAAGAACGCGCGGCCGGACAGGTCCAGCACCGCTTCCGCGACCGATTCGTCCATCGGCAGGGTGAAGCCGTAGCGGCCGATGCCGCGCTTGTCGCCGAGCGCATCGCGCAGGGCCGCGCCGAGCGCGAGCGCGCAGTCCTCGACGACGTGGTGCTCGTCCACCTCGAGGTCGCCGTCGCAACGCAGGCGCAGCGCGATCCCGGCGTGCGTGCCGAGTTGCGCGAGCATGTGGTCGAAGAAGCCCAGGCCGGTGCGCACGTCGGGATCGGCGGTGCGGTCCAGGTCCACGGTCACCGCGATGCGCGTTTCGCGCGTCGCGCGCTCGACCGACGCGATGCGCGGCGCGTCGAGCAGCAGCCGCGCGATTTCCGGCCACGACACGCCGTCGCCGAATACGGGCGAAGCGAGCTTGAAACCGCGCACGCCCAGGTTCTCGGCGAACGCCAGGTCGGTGTCGCGGTCGCCCACTACCGCCGAACGCGCCCAGTCGACGCTGCGGTCGCGCAGCAGGTGCAGGACCAGGCCGAGGCCGGGCTTGCGCGTCGGCGCCGGCGCGTCGGGCAGGCTGTCGTCCACCAGCACTTCCTCGAATCCGGCGCCCTGGCTGTCCAGCAGCTGCATGAGCAGCGCCTGCGGGCCTTCGAAGGCCGCGCGCGGAAATGCCGGCGTGCCCAGGCCGTCCTGGTTGGTGACCATCACCAGGCGATAGCCAGCCGCGCGCAGGCGCGCAAGCGCGGGAATCGCGCCGGGCACGAAACGCAGCTTCGCGTAATCGTCGACCTGGAATTCGGCCGGTTCCTCCACCAGCGTGCCATCGCGGTCGACGAACAGGATGGGCGCGCCGCTCATGCGCCCTGCCCCGACTGCGCCAGCGCGTCGAACAGCGCCGCGTTCTGGCGCGCGGTACCGACGGTGGCACGGACCGCATCGGCGAGCGCCGGCGCTGCGCGCATGTCGCGCACGGCGATGCCAGCCGCGCGCAGCCGGGCGATGGCGGCATCGGCGTCGACCAGCCGCAGCAGCAGGAAATTGCCACCGGAGGCGTCGACGCGCCGCACCGCCGGCAGCGTGCGCAGGCGTGCGGCGAGCCGGTCGCGCGCGGCGCGGATGCGTCGGACCCGTGCCTGGGTGCGCGCCCGCGCATCGGGTGCCAGCGCCGAGAGCGCGGCCGCCACGCTGGGTGCAGGCAGCGGATACGGCGCCTGGCACCGCCGCAGCGCCGCGACGATCAGCGGCGGCGCGATGACGCAGCCGATGCGCGCGCCGGCGAGCGCATGCGCCTTCGACAGCGTGCGCAGCACGACGATGTTGTCCGCGGCTTCCGGCAGCGACGCCGCCGACGCCACGCCGGCGTACTCGCCATAGGCCTCGTCGACCGCGACCAGGGCGCTTCCCGCCAGGCGTCGCGCCAGTACCGCGATGCCGGCCAGCGGCACGACGTCGCCCGTGGGATTGCCGGGCGAGCACAGGAACACCAGGCGCGCGCCCGACGCCAGGACCGCGTCGCCGACCGCATCGAGATCGACGCGGAAGCCGTCGCCGCCGTCGAGCAAGGGCACCTCCAGCACGCGCGCGCCATGCAGCCGTGCGCAGACCGCGTACATGCCGAAGGTCGGCGGCGTGGTGACGATCGCGCCCCGCCCCGGCGCGCAGGTCGCGCGCAGCAGCAGGTCGATGCCCTCGTCGCTACCGCGCGTGACCAGGACGCGTTCGGGCGTCACGCCATGCAGCTGCGCCAGCGCCGTCGCCAGCGCGCGCGGCTGCGGCTCGGGGTAGCAGCGCAGCCGGGCGGGCACGTCGGCGGCGCTCGGCCACGGCGATTCGTTCGCATCCAGGCGGATGGCCGCCTCCACCGCCTGCAGGCGCGCCGATGCATAGCCCGCGAAGTCGCGCAGGTCCTCGCGCAGGACGCCGGTCGAGGAGGCGTTCATGCCGCCCGCTCCAGTCGCAGTTCCACCGCGCGCGCGTGCGCGACGAGGGATTCCGCCCGCGCCAGCGTGGCCGCGCAGGGCCCGGCCGCTTCCAGCCCCGCGCGCGTCGCCTCCTGCACCGCGATGGCCTTGCGGAACGCATCCACCGACAAGCCGCTCCAGGCGCGTGCGCTGCCGCCGGTCGGCAGCACGTGGTTGCTGCCGCTGCAGTAGTCGCCGAGCGTTTCGGGCGTCCAGTCGCCGAGGAACACGGCGCCCGCCGACTCGACGCGATCGAGCCAGGCGCGCGGCTCGCGCAGCGCCAGCGACAGGTGCTCGGGTGCATAGGCGTTGCTGATCGCGAACGCAGCGTCGAGCGCCGGGACGAGCACGGCGTCCGACGACGCCAGCGCCTCGCGCGCGATCGCGGCGCGCGGCAGGCTGGCCAGCTGCGCCGCGAGCGCGGCGTCCACCGCGTCAAGGAGTGCGGCATCGTCGGAGAGCAACAGGACCTGCGAATCCGGCCCGTGCTCGGCCTGCGACAGCAGGTCGGCGGCGACGAACGCGGGATCGGCGCCCGAATCGGCGATCACCAGCAGCTCCGACGGCCCCGCGGGCAGATCGATCGCCGGGCCGCCGGGCCGCTGCGCCGCGAATTGCTTGGCGGCGTCGACATAGGCGTTGCCAGGGCCGAACAGCTTGGCGCAGCGCGGGACGCTTGCGGTGCCCAGCGCCATCGCGGCGATCGCCTGCGCGCCGCCGAGGGCGAACACGCGGATGCCCGGGACCCGCGCCGCCACCGCGAGCACCGCGGGATCCGGCGCGCCGCCGGCGCCCGGCGGCGTGCACAGGACGATGCGCGGGCACCCCGCGAGCATCGCCGGAATCGTGAGCATCAGCGCGGTGGATGGCAGCGGCGCGCTGCCGGCGGGAACGTACAGCCCGACGCTGTCGATGGGACGGAACACGCGCTCGCAGCGGACGCCGGCGGCGGTCTCGAGCGCGATGTCCGCGGACAGGCAGGCGCGGTGGAAGGCCTCGATGCGCGTCGCCGCTTCGTCGATGGCGGCGCGCAGCGCGGGAGGCAACCGCGTCGACGCTGCGCCGATCGAGCCTTCGTCGAGTTCGAAGCGCGCTGGCGCCGCGCCATCGAAGCGTTCGGCGAATTCGCGCAGCGCCGCATCGCCCCGCGCGGTGACCGCGTCGAAGATCGCGGCGACCGTCGCCTGCACGCCCGCTTCGGCGCGACGCGCGGGACGTTGCAGGATGCGCTGCCTGCCTGCCTCGTCCAGGCGCGACCAGTCCACGCGCCTCACGCCAGCATCCTCTCGACAGGCAGCACCATCAGCCCGCGCGCGCCAGCACGCTCCAGCGCCTCCAGCCGTTGCCAAGGCACGATGCCCTGCCACAAGGCCTGCAGCGATACGCTGTCGCCGTCCTCGATGGGACAGACGGTCGGCGGCCCGGCGTCGGGCATCAGGGCCAGCAATCCCGGCAACGCCGCGCGGCGCGCGCTGAACACCAGGAGCCGGCGGTCGCGCGTGCGCAGCACGCCGTCGATGCGCCGCAGCAGGCCATCGAGCAGCGCGCCCCGCACCGGATCCAGCGGCTGGCCGGCGCCGGCCAGCACGGCCTCGCTGGCGAGCACGTCCTCGACCGGCACGAGCCGGTTGGCGGCCAGCGTGCGCCCGGAGGAGACGAGATCGCACACGGCCTCCGCCTGGCCGAGGCGCGGCGCGATCTCGACCGAGCCGGACAAGGTCACGACGCGCGCGTCGATGCCGCGCTCCGCGAGCCAGGCGCGCAGCAGCGACGGATGGCTCGTGGCGATCCGCTGCCCCGCCAGTCCCGAGGGACCGGTCCACGCTAGCGTCTCCGGGACCGCCAGCGCGAGCCGGCACTCGCCGAAAGCGAGCGCGCGCAGCTCGACGAGGGACGGGACGCCGCCTTGTTCGCGGGCCCGCGCGCACTGCTCGCCGAGCACGTTGCGCCCGACGATGCCCAGCTCGCAGTGCCCTTCGGCCAACAGCCGGGGGATGTCGTCGTCGCGGACGAGCAGCAGGTCGAACGGCGCGTCCTCGGCCTGGCAGAACAGCTGGTCGCGCTGTTCGCGCCAGGCCAGGCCGCAGGCGGACAGCAGCGCGCGCGCGGGTTCTCCGAGTCGTCCGTTCTTCTGTATGGCGATGCGCAATCGCTGGCGCACCGCCTGCAGGGCGGTGTCAGCCATGCGGGCAGCCTTCTAGTGGGAAGCGTGGTGGTGGTGGTGGCGGCGCGTGCGCGCCAGCGCGGTGGCGTAGCCGCCGGTGCCGCGCTCGAGGGTGCGGGCGACGCGGCCCACGGTGGTGACGCTGACCTGGGTGCGGTCGTGGATCTCGCGGTACGGCAGGCCTTGCTCCAGCAACGGCACGACCCGCCAGCGGTCGGCCATGGCCTCGAGCTCGGCGGGCGTGCACAGGTCTTCGAGGAACGCCGCCACGTCGTTCGGGTCGTCCAGCTCCGCAAGCGCCCGCGCCAGCGCCCGGAAGGAGGCGTTGGCGTCGCGGGGCGGCAGGGGTTCGGGACGCTGCTTCATCGTGTGCGAATGTATTAACGTGCTAATACGTTAATTCACGCGCGCCGGCGGCGTCAAGCCCCCTGCCCTGTCGCGGGCCGGGGCCGCCGATGGGGCCTCAGGGGGCGGCTTGGTCCAGCCGGTAGGTCGTGGCGGCGCGCTGTTCGCCGCGCCAGCGGTCGAAATAGCGCACGTCGACGCCGTGCACGCCGGCGGCGAGGTCGGTCGCGAGCGCGCCGCGCCAGAGGTGCTTCGAGGGCGTCGCCTCGGGCGAGCGATCGTAGCCGCGCAACGCGTCGGCGGCATCGTCCTTCGCGTTCTCGGCGAGCAGGCGCGGATCGGGCTGCAGCACACGGCGCATCGGCTTCCAGTCGCCACCGTCGATGCGGTATTCGACGCGCGACGCGTCGTCGCCCATGTACACGTTCGCGTACACGCCCCAGGCCGGATAGGCGCTGCGACGCAGCACCTTTGGCGCCCAGAGGCCGATCTGCGCATTGCCGGCGTCGCGGGCGTTGTGCCAGGCCAGTGCGTAGTCGCCATGATCGCGCACGGTGAGCACGCCGTAGCCGTTCGGCGTGCCGTCGCTCATCGTGCTGTCGGGAATGCCGTCGGCATCCTTCACGCCCGACCAGAACGCGCCACAGGCCGCGCCGACGTTGTACTCGTGCAGCGGCTGCGCGCCGTGCCAGCCGTCGGACGCGTCGTGGAAGAAGTGCTGCTGGTTGTGGGTGTGGCCGCTGAGCAGCAGCACGTGGGGGAAATCGCGCAGCAGCGCGAACAGGCGCTCGCGGTCGGCCGGGCGGAACGTCGGCGGCGCGCCGGGAGCAGCGGCGTCGAACAACGGAATGTGCACGCCGATCACCAGCAACCGATCTTTCGGCACCGTCGGCAAGTAGGCCTCGAGGAAGGCGAACTGGTCGTCGCGCAGGCCGCCGACGTAGGCCGGGCGCTGGCCGGGCATGGCGACGATGTCGTCGAGGCCGATGAAAGTGGCGCCCGGTTCCTCCCAGGCGACCATGTCGGGGCCGTAGCTGGCGTGGAAAGCGCGCAGCGAGGTCGCGTCGTCGGTCGCGCCGGGATCGACGTCGTGGTTGCCGGCGACGTGCAGCCAGGGCAGCCCGAGCGATGCCGTCACCGCGTTGAGCGACGGATATAGCTGCGGGGCGTCGTTGCCGAGGTCGCCGAGCGTGAATCCCAGCCGCGCGCCGGCACCGCGCAACGGCTCGACGATGTCGCGGCGGTAGTAATCGACGTCGGTTTCCGACTTGACCTGCGGATCGGTGAACAGCAGCACCTGCATCGGGCCTCGCACGACGTGGCGCGGCGACAGCGCGACGTCAAAGGGTCGCGTAGCGTCATCGCTCCAGGACGCCGGCAGGCCATCCGCGCGCCGGCGGAAGCTGCGATCCGGCGGCTTGATCGCGAACACCGGGGCATCGGGACGCATCGCGATGCGGTAGCTGCCATCGCCGGCGCTGGCGACGAGGTCGCGCCCGTTGGAAATCCGCACGCCGGGAATCCCGCGCTCGGCGGCATCGCGCACGCCGTTGCCGTTCGCGTCCTCGAACACCGTGCCGGCCATCGTCGGCGGCAGGCTCGCGGGTGCCCCCTGCCCCATCGCGGGCCCCGGCGACAGCGTGGCCAGCGCAGCGACAAGCGCGAGAAGGCCGGATCGCGCGGCAGCCGCCACGGCCATCACCGCGCCACGGCCCTCGCGGCATCGAGCACGCTGCCGTCCTCGACCAGCGCCAGCGCGGTGCGCACGTCCCCATCGAGTGCGCGGTCATGTTCGAGGAAGGCGATGCGCGCGCGAATCGCGGCATGCGCTGCGCCCACCGCACGACCCGGATGCGCTTCGCCTTCGACCATGCGCACGCGCAGGTCCAGCGCTTGCGCGGCGGTCATCAGTTCCAGCCCCAGCACCTTGCCGAGGTCGTCGGCCATGGCGAGCACGTGCCGCGCTTCGTTCGCGCCCATGGACACGTGGTCCTCGGCGTTCGCGGATGTCGGGATCGAGTAGACGGTCGCGGGCATCGCACGGCTGGCGAGGTCGTTGACGATCGCCGCGGCGGTGTACTGGATGATCATGAAGCCGGATTCGGTGCCGTCCTCGTTGCCGACGAGGAAGCCCGGCAGGCCATCGCTGGTCGCCGGGTCCACGAGCTTGTTGAGGCGCCGCTCGGAGATCGACGCGAGCACGGGGATCGCGGCCTTGACGTAGCTCATGGCCAAGGCGAGCGGCATGCCGTGGAAGTGCCCGGCGGAAATCACCTGGCGGTCCAGCGGCGCGTCGACGGCTTCCGGGAATACCAGCGGATTGTCCGTGACCGCGTTGAGCTCGATCTCCAAGACGCGCGCAGCCTGCGCGACGGCGTCGCGCACGGCGCCGTGTACCTGCGGCACGCAGCGCAGCGAATAGCTGTCCTGCGGCTGCAACTTCTTGCCTCGGACGCGGCCGTACGCGATGTCGGCCAGCGTCGAGCCGGCCAGCAGCGCGCGCAGGCGCGCGGCGACATGCACCTGGCCCGGATGCGGGCGCAGCGCATGCACTTCCTCGGCGTAGGCGCCAAGGCGCCCGGCGAACGCATCGAGCGTCATCGCCGCGGCGATGTCCGCGGTGTCGAGCAGGTCCTCGAGCTTCGCCAGCGCCAGCACGCCCGTGGCAAGCATCTGCGCGGTGCCGTTGTTCAGCGCGAGGCCTTCCTTGATCGTCAGCTCGACCGGAGCGAGCCCGGCGCTGCGCAGCGCCTCGCCGCCCGGCAGCCTTTTCCCGCCGAAAAAGGCTTCGCCGCCGCCGATCAGCACGATGGCGAGGTGCGAGAGCGGGGCCAGGTCGCCCGAGGCGCCCACGGAACCGAGCTGCGGCACGACCGGCACCACGCCCGCGTTGAGCATCGCCGCCAGCGCCTGCAGCGTCTGCACGCGGATCCCGGAATGGCCGCGCAGCAGCGTGTTGATGCGGATGCACAGCATCGCCCGGACGACGTCGGGCGCGAAGGGCTCGCCGACGCAGACGGCATGCGTTTCGATCAGGTTGCGCTGCAGTTTCGCGTACAGCGACGGATCGCTGCCGCCGAGCAGCTTGTCGGCATTGCTGCCGAAGCCGGTGGACACGCCGTAGATGGGCTGCCCCTGC
>DASTWT010000077.1:0-7628 GCA_035765815.1 Luteimonas sp.
AAGGGCCTGCGCACCGCCTGCATCACCAAGGTGTTCCCGACGCGCTCGCACACCGTCGCGGCGCAGGGCGGCATCTCGGCCGCGCTCGGCAACATGGGCCCGGACGACTGGCGCTACCACTTCTACGACACCATCAAGGGCAGCGACTGGCTGGGCGACCAGGACGCGATCGAGTACATGTGCCGCGAGGCGATCCCCGCGATCGTCGAGCTCGAGCACCAGGGCGTGCCGTTCTCGCGCACCGAGGAAGGCAAGATCTACCAGCGCCCGTTCGGCGGCATGACCACCGAATACGGCAAGGGCATCGCCCAGCGCACCTGCGCCGCGGCCGACCGCACCGGCCATGCGATCCTGCACACGCTGTACCAGCAGTCGCTGGCGCACGAAGCCGAATTCTTCATCGAGTACTTCGCGCTCGACCTGATCATGGACGAGCAGGGCGCGTGCAAGGGCGTGCTGGCGCTGGACATGAGCGACGGCACGCTGCACCTGTTCCGCGCCCACGGCACCGTGCTCGCGACCGGCGGCTACGGCCGCGCCTACTTCTCCGCGACTTCGGCCCACACCTGCACCGGCGACGGTGGCGGCATGGCCCTGCGCGCCGGCCTCGGCATGCAGGACATGGAGTTCGTGCAGTTCCATCCGACCGGCGTGTACGGCGCCGGCGTGCTGATCACCGAGGGCGTGCGCGGCGAAGGCGGCATCCTCCGCAACAGCAGCGGCGAGCGCTTCATGGAGCGCTACGCGCCGAACGCGAAGGACCTGGCCTCGCGCGACGTCGTCAGCCGCTCGATGACCAGCGAGATCCGCGAGGGCCGCGGCGTCGGCGAGCACAAGGACCACATCTTCCTCGACCTGACCCACCTCGACCCGAAGGACATCCACGAGAAGCTGCCCGGCATCGCCGAGAGCGCGCGGATCTTCGCCGGCGTCGACGTGACCAAGCAGCCGATCCCGGTGCTGCCGACGGTGCACTACAACATGGGCGGCATCCCGACCAACTACCACGGCGAAGTGGTGCAGTTGCGCAACGGCGACCCCGACGCAGTCGTGCCCGGCCTGTACGCGATCGGCGAGGCCGCCTGCGTGTCGGTGCACGGCGCCAACCGCCTGGGCTCGAACTCGCTGCTCGACCTGGTGGTGTTCGGGCGCGCCGTCGCCAACCGCGCCGCCGAGACGATCAAGCCGGCGCAGCCGCACGGCCGCCTCGCCGCCGACGCCTGCGACAGGGCGCTGGCCAACCTCGACAGGGTCCGCAACGCCAACGGCGACACCCCGACCGCGGTCATCCGCGACCGCATGCAGCGCACGATGCAGGCCGACGCGGCGGTGTTCCGCACCGGCGACACCCTGCGCGAGGGCGTGACGAAGATCCGCGACATCCACGCCTCGTTCGCCGACGTCCGCGTCAGCGACCGCTCGCTGGTGTGGAACTCCGACCTGGTCGAGACGCTGGAGCTGCAGAACCTGCTGGGCCAGGCGCTGGCCACCATCGTCTCGGCCGAGAACCGCACCGAATCCCGCGGCGCGCACGCCCGCGAGGACTTCCCGGAGCGCGACGACGCGCAGTGGATGAAGCACAGCCTGTGCCACGTGGACGAACGCGGCGCCACGAGCATCGCGTACAGGCCGGTGCACCTCTACACCCTCGACGACGAGGTCGAGGTGGTCCCGCCCAAGGCTCGCGTGTACTGAGGATCGAGAAGATGGCCGAATTCACGCTGCCGAAGAACTCGAAGGTCCAGCCGGGCCGCCGCTTCCCCGCGCCGCAGGGCGCCAGGCGCACCCGCACCTTCAAGATCTACCGCTGGAACCCGGACGACGGGCGCAACCCGACCACCGACACCTACGAGGTCGACCTCGACAAGTGCGGCCCGATGGTCCTGGACGCGCTGATCAAGATCAAGAACGAGATCGACCCGACGCTGACGTTCCGCCGTTCCTGCCGCGAGGGCATCTGCGGCTCGTGCGCGATGAACATCGACGGCACCAACACCCTGGCGTGCACGAAGTCGATCGAAGACTGCAGCGGCAAGGGCGAAGTCCCGATCTACCCGCTGCCGCACATGCCGGTGGTCAAGGACCTGGTTCCCGACCTGACCCAGTTCTACGCGCAGTACGCCTCGATCAAGCCGTGGCTGCGCACCCAGAGCGCGCCGCCGCCGGACCGCGAGCGCCTGCAGTCGAAGGAGGACCGCGCGAAGCTCGACGGCCTCTACGAGTGCATCCTGTGCGCGTGCTGCTCGACCAGCTGCCCGAGCTACTGGTGGAACGGCGACAAGTACCTGGGCCCGGCGATCCTGCTGCAGGCGTACCGCTGGATCGTCGACAGCCGCGACGAGGACACCGGCGCGCGCCTGGACGACCTCGAGGATCCGTTCAAGCTGTACCGCTGCCACACCATCATGAACTGCACGCGCACCTGCCCGAAGGGGCTGAACCCGGCGCGCGCGATCGCGAACATCAAGCAGCTCATGCTGGAGCGCCGCGGCTGATGGCCGCCGCGCTGCCGGCGGGCGCGACGTTCGCGGCCGGCGGCGTGTTCCTGCCGGCGCTGGCGATGGTCGCGCTGACCGTCGTGGTGACGGTGCGGATGTTCCTCGAGCGCGTGCGCCAGATCCGCGCCGGACGCATCCCGTTCCGCGAGATCCCCAGCGGCTCGCAGATGGCCGTGCGCTTCGCCGACACGCGCGCCGCGGACAACTATCGCAACCTGTTCGAGGCGCCGGTGCTGTTCTACCTGGCGCTGGTCGTCGCCGCGCTCACCGGGCAGGCGACGCCGGCGGTGATGGCGCTCGCCTGGGCCTACGTGGCGTTCCGCGTCCTGCACAGCTGGATCCACTGCACGTACAACCGCGTGAGGCACCGCTTCTACGCCTTCGCCGCGAGCACGCTCGTGCTGTGCGCCCTCTGGATCGTCCTCGCGGCGCACCTGCTCGCGGGTTGACGGGCGTGACCGACGCGGCCGCGGACGACGAAGCGGAGGTGCGGCGGCTGCGCTGGCGCTGCCGCCGCGGCATGCGCGAGCTCGACCAGTTGCTCGTGCGCTGGCTGGAGCGCGAACGGCCGACGGCTTCCGAAGCCGAGCGCGGCGACTTCCTACGGCTGCTCGACTGCGAGGACGATAGGCTCTGGCGCTGGTTCCTCGGCCACGAGACCCCGCCCGATGCCTCGCTCGACGCGCTGGTCCAGCGCATCCGCCAGCTCCCGCCCTGAGCCGCCCCGCGTCGCCTGGCGCCCGTCGCGCTGGTTGGTCGGCGCCTTGCTGCTGGTGTCCGCGCTCGCGCCGTTCGCGGTGCTCGCGAGCGGGATGCCGCGCGCCGCGGCCTGGCCGCTCGCGGGCATCGCCGCCGGCGCCGGCCTGCGTGCGGCATGGCGCGAGGCCCGCAAGCCGCTTCGCTACCTCGAACTTCCCGCGGGGCCGGGCAGGGCGGCGCTCGACGGCGTACCGCTGGCGGACGCGGCGCTGGCCTGGCGCGGGCCGCTCGCTTTCCTGCGCTGGCGCGACGCCGCCGGCGGCCGCGGCCGCCTCTCGTGGTGGCCCGATACCTTGCCGCCAGCCCAACGGCGCGTGTTGAAGCTGTGGTCGCCGGACGATCCGGGCATGGCACCATAGGCCGATGTTCAAACCCGTTCCCGTCGCCATCGGCCTGCGCTATCTCCGCGCCAAGCGCCGCAACGGCTTCATCTCCTTCATCTCGATGGCGTCGATCCTGGGCATCGCGATCGGCGTGGCCGCGCTGATCACCACGCTCGCGGTGATGACCGGTTTCCAGCGCGAGATCCGCGACCGCATGCTGCAGATGGCCGCGCACGCCACCATCACCGCCGACGGCGTGCCGATGGAGAACTGGCGCCAGGCCGTGGCCGCCGCCTACCAGGATCCGCGCGTCGCCGGTGCCGCGCCCTACGTCGAGACCGAGGCGCTGATCCAGGGCGCGCGCCGCCAGCCCGCGCTCGTGCGCGGCGTGCTGCCGGACGAGGAGGGCAAGGTCTCGGTGCTCGGGCAGAAGATGCTGCAGGGCCGGCTCGACCAGCTCGCGCCCGGAAGCTTCAACATCGTGCTCGGCAGCGAGCTCGCCACCTGGCTCGGCGTCGGCGTCGGCGACAGCGTGATCGTCACGACCTCGTTCCAGTCCACGCCGATGGGCGGCATCCCGCAGCTCAAGCGCTTCAGGGTCAGCGGCATCTTCGAGGCCGGCTACCAGGAATACGACAAGGGCCTGGCCGTCACCAACCTGGAGGACATCCAGCGCGTCACCCGCATGGGCGACGGCGTCACCGGCGTGCGCCTGCGGCTGCACGACATGGACCTGGCCTTCGACGTCGCCCGCGACCTGGCGCTGCGCCTGCGCGGCCCGTACCGCGTCAGCGACTGGACCCGCGACAACGCCAACATGTTCCGCGCGCTGAAGATGGAGAAGACGGTGATGGCGATCCTGCTGTCGCTGATCATCGCCATGGGCGCGTTCAACCTGGTCAGCTCGCAGGTGATGCTGGTGACCGACAAGCAGGCCGACATCGCGATCCTGCGCACGCTCGGGCTCTCGCCGTCGGGCGTGATGCGGGTGTTCATGGTCCAGGGCTCGCTGATCGGCATCATCGGCACCGCGCTCGGCGTGGTCGGCGGCATCGTGCTCACCCTCAACCTCGAGCACATCCTGCACGCGATCGAGGCGGTGCTCGGCGTGCAGCTGATGCCCGAGGACGTGTACTACATCACCGGCCTGCCGACCGAGCTGCGCGCGGAGGACGTCACCGCGATCGCGGCGGTCGCGCTGGCGATGGCCTTCCTCGCGACGATCTATCCGGCCTGGCGCGCGGCGCGCACCGCGCCGGCGGAGGCGCTGCGCTATGAGTGAGCAGGGCATGGGCCAGGCGGTCGTCCGCGCCGAGGCGCTGGGCAAGACCTATTCGGAAGGCAAGCTGCACACGCCGGTGTTCGACGGGCTCGACTTCGCCGTGCATCCGGGCGAGACCGTGGCCATCCTCGGCGCGTCGGGCGCCGGCAAGAGCACGCTGCTGCACCTGCTCGGCGGGCTCGACACGCCCACCGCGGGCGAGGTCTACGTGCTCGGCGAGCGCATGAGCGCGCTGTCGGACGCCGCGCGCGGCGCGCTGCGCAACCGCGCGCTCGGCTTCGTGTACCAGTTCCACCACCTGCTGCCGGAATTCACCGCGCTCGAGAACGTGATGATGCCGGTGCTGCTCGGCGGCAACGGCGTCCCGGACGCGGCGTCGCGGGCGAAGGCGCTGCTCGAGTCGGTCGGCCTCGGCCATCGCCTGCAGCACAAGCCGGGCGAACTGTCCGGCGGCGAGCGCCAGCGCGCCGCCGTCGCGCGCGCGCTGGTGAACAAGCCGGCCTGCGTGCTCGGCGACGAACCAACCGGCAACCTCGACGAGAAGACCGCGGCGAACGTGTTCGGGCAGATGCTCGAGCTCAACCGCGCGCAGGGCACGAGCCTGGCGCTGGTGACCCACGACCGTTCGCTCGCGCGCCGGCTCGACCGCGTGCTCGAACTGCACGAAGGCCGCCTGCGCGAGCTCGCCCCCTCCGCCGTGTAGGAAAAGGGGTCGGCCCCCTTTTTGCCGGGTCGGCTCAGCGCGTTTCCACGAACTCCACGCACGCCGGCGCAAGCGTCCGCATCACCGCATCCTGGTCGAAGCGCGCGTTGTAGGCCGCGAGCAGCGCCTCCACCCGCGCATCCGCCGCCGCGCCGCCGGCGGGATGCAGGATCTCGACGACGTGGCTCGCCTCGCGCACGGTGCGGCCATCGGGCCCGCGCCAGCCGCCCGCGGTTTCCCATGAGGTGAATCCATCCGGGAATGCGGCGGCGACCTCGTCGAGGAATGCGCTCCACTCGGCGTCCGACACCGGGCCGCCGCCGCGCGGGCGCTGCGTCCCGAAGTACAGCCGCTCCTGCGCCATCGGCTGCGTGCCGGTCGTGCAGCGCAAGGCGCCGCCGTGGACGCAGCCGCCGAGCATTGCGGCGGCAGCGAGGGCGAGCGCGAAGCGCATGCGGTCCATGGCGGGGACTATACCCACACGCGCGCGCGGCATGAGCCGATGGCCGGCGCTGCTCGCGGGCGCGACGCTGCGCCATGGCCCAGGACGCACCCGATCGCGAAGCCGCGGCGCCGTTCGGCCTCGCCGCGGCCGCGGCGCTGCTCGCGGGCTGCACCGCTTGCCTCTTCGGACCGGCGCTGCCGCCGGTGTGGCTCATGGCGCCCGGGCTCGCGGGCGGCGCGCTGGCCTGGGCGTCGGGCCGGCGCCTGCGCCTCGCGGGCGTGTTCGCCTTCGGCTTCGCGCTGGCCGGGCTGCACGCGGCGGCAGTGCTCGCGCTGCGGCTGCCGGCCGCGCTGGAAGGCACCGACGTCGTCGCCACGGGCACGGTGGTCGACCTGCCGCGCAAGCAACCCGGGCAGCTGCGCTTCCGCTTCCGCGTCGACGACGACTGCGGCTCCGGCCCCGGCTCCGGCTCCCGCGCTGGCGCTGGCGCACGCGCAAGCGGCGCGTGCGCGCCACGCGCACTGCGCGGCCGTCTGCTGCAGCTGGGCTGGTACCTGCACGGCGCGGCCGCGGCGCATCCGCCGTCGCTGGCGCCGGGCTCGCGCTGGCGGCTGCCGTTGCGGGTGAGGGCGCCGCGCGGCCTGCGCAATCCAGGCAGCAACGACAGCGAGGCGCGCGCCTTCGCCGACCGCATCGCCGCCACCGGCTACGTGCGCACGGACGCGCGTGCCGCACGGCTCCGGCCGCCGCGCGGGATCGACGCCTGGCGCGACCGGATGTCGGCGCGGATCGCGGCCGCGGTGCCCTCCGCGATGTCGCGCTTCGTGCGCGCGCTCGCGCTCGGCGACACGCGCGGCCTCGACGATGCCGACTGGACCACGCTGCGCGCCGCGGGCCTGACCCACCTGATCGCGATCTCCGGCTTCCACGTCGGCCTCGCGGCCGGTGCGCTGGCCCTGCTGGTCTCGGCGACGTGGTGGTCGTGTCCGGCGCTCGGCCGCGCGCTGCCGCGCATGCATGCGTCCGCGCTGGCGGCCTGCATCGGCGCGCTGGGCTATGCCGCGGTCGCCGGTTTCGCGCTGCCGACGATGCGCACCGTGCTGATGCTCTGGCTGGTGGTGCTGGCGCGGCTGCTCCGCCGCGCGCAGCGCGCCGCCGACACGCTCGCGCTCGCGCTGCTGGCGATGCTGCTGGCCGATCCGCTGTCGGTGCTCGCCCCGGGCTTCTGGCTCAGCTTCGGCGGCGTCGCCTGGCTGCTGTGGTGCCTGCCGGGCGCGGGCGAGCACGGCTGGCGCGCGCAGCTGCGCGGCTTCTTCGGCGCGCAGGCGGTCGCCACCGTGGGCCTGCTGCCGTTCACCGTCGTGCTGTTCGGGCAGGCTTCGCTCGCCGGGCCGGTCGCCAACCTCGTCGCGATCCCGTGGTGGAGCCTGGTGGTCGTGCCGCTCGCGCTCGCGGGCACCGGCCTGGAAGCGCTGCACGCGCAGGCGGGCGCATGGGCGTGGCGGCTCGCGGCGTGGACGTTCGCGCTGCCGTGGCCCGGGTTCGAATGGGTGGCGCGCAGCCCGCTCGCCTTGTGGTCGCTGCCGGAGCCGGCGTGGTTCGCGGTGCCGCTCTCGCT
>DASTWT010000078.1:0-3010 GCA_035765815.1 Luteimonas sp.
ACCTCGCGAAGATCGTCGACACCAGCGACGAGTGGATCGCGTCGCGCACGGGCATCCGCGAGCGGCACGTCGCGGCCGAAGGCGAGACCACCGGCGACCTGGCCTACCAGGCCTCGCTGCGCGCGATCGAGGCCGCGGGCGTGGACGCGTCCGAGCTCGACCTGGTCGTGCTCGGCACCACCACGCCGGACCTCGTGTTCCCGTCCACCGCCTGCCTGCTGCAGCACCGGCTGGGCGCCAACGGCTGCCCGGCGTTCGACGTCAACGCCGCCTGCTCGGGCTTCGTGTACGCGCTGTCGATCGCCGACAAGTTCATCCGCTCCGGCGCGGCGAAGACGGCGCTGGTCGTCGGTGCCGAAACGCTGACCCGCATGGTCGACTGGAGCGACCGCAGCACCTGCGTGCTGTTCGGCGACGGCGCCGGCGCGGTCGTGCTCAAGGCCGACGCCGAAACCGGCATCCTCAACACGCACCTGCACGCCGATGGCGGCAAGAAGGAGCTGTTGTGGAATCCCGTCGGCGTCTCGGTCGGGTTCAAGCCCGGCGAGCACAACGCGGGCGTGCGCATCCTGATGGCGGGCAACGACGTCTTCAAGCACGCGGTCAAGGCGCTCGACGCGGTGGTCGAGGAAACGCTCGAAGCCAACGGCCTGGACCGCCACGAGATCGACTGGCTGATCCCGCACCAGGCGAACCTGCGCATCATCGAGGCCACGGCCAAGCGCCTGGACATGCCGATGGAGCGCGTGATCGTGACCGTCGACAAGCACGGCAACACCTCGTCGGGCTCGGTGCCGCTGGCGCTGGACCATGCGGTCCGCTCGGGCGCGGTGCAACGCGGCCAGCTGGTGCTGCTCGAGGCCTTCGGCGGCGGTTTCACCTGGGGCTCCGCGCTGCTGCGCTACTGATCGCACGCCGCGCGGCGTCGCGCGGCAGCATACGGTGAGGTACAGACGCCCGCCGCCTGCCGCCCGTATCATGCCCGTCCCTTTTCGAACCCCCTCCGGCGCAGCCCCATGACCGATTCGCTCGCCTTCGTGTTCCCGGGCCAGGGCTCGCAGTCCGTCGGCATGCTCGCCGAGCTGTCGGAACTGCATCCACTGGTGAAGGACGCGTTCCGCGAAGCGTCCGATGGCGCCGGCGTCGACCTGTGGGCGCTGTCGCAGGGCGGCCCGGAGGAGATGCTCGACCGCACCGAATACACGCAGCCGGCGCTGCTCGCCGCGGGCGTCGCGGTGTGGCGCCTGTGGCAGTCGCGCGGCGGCCCGCAGCCGGTGCTGCTGGCGGGCCACAGCCTCGGCGAATACAGCGCGCTGGTGGCCGCGGGCGCGCTGTCGCTCGCCGACGGTGCGCACCTCGTGCGCCTGCGCGGCCAGCTGATGCAGGAGGCCGCGCCTGCCGGCACCGGCGCGATGGCCGCCGTGCTCGGCGCCGAGGATGCCGTCGTGGTGGATGCCTGCCGCGAGGCTTCGGGCGACGAAGTCGTCGTGCCGGCCAACTACAACTCGCCCGGCCAGGTCGTGATCGGCGGCCACGCCGCCGCGGTCGACCGCGCGCTGGCGCTGCTCGCCGAACGCGGCGTGCGCAAGGCGGTGAAGCTGGCGGTGAGCGTGCCTTCGCACACGCCGCTGATGCGCGAAGCCGCGAACCGCCTGTCGGAGACGATGGCCGGCATGCGCTGGCACGCGCCAAAGATCCCCGTGGTGCAGAACGTCGACGCGGAGGTGCACGAGGGCGTGCAATCCATCCGCGACGCGCTGGTGCGCCAGCTCTACCTGCCGGTGCAGTGGACCGGCTGCGTGCAGGCGCTCGCCGCGCGCGGCGCCACGCGCATCGGCGAATGCGGCCCGGGCAAGGTGCTCGCCGGCCTCGTCAAGCGCATCGACAAGTCCCTCGACGCCCGCGCCCTGGGCACTCCCGCCGACCTCGACGCCGCGCTCGCCGACTGGAACAACTGAATTTTTGCCACGGATGAACACGGATGAACACGGATGGAGCTTTTTGATGCTGGCCTGCTTTATCCGTGTGTATCCGTGTTCATCCGTGGCAAAACAAGCTTCTGAGGAGAGTGAGTGATGGAGAAGGTGTTGCAGGGTGAGGTGGCGCTGGTGACGGGCGCGAGCCGGGGCATCGGCGCCGCGATCGCGGACGAGCTCGCGGCGCAGGGCGCCATGGTCATCGGCACGGCGACGTCCGACTCGGGCGCGGCCGCGATCGGCGAGCGCCTGGCCGCGGCCGGCGGCCACGGCCGCAAGCTCGACGTCACCGATCCGGCGGCGGTGGACGCGCTGGTCGACGCGATCGGCAAGGAGTTCGGCGCGATCTCCATCCTCGTCAACAACGCCGGCATCACCCGCGACAACCTGCTGCTGCGGATGAAGGACGAGGACTGGCAGGCCATCCTCGACACCAACCTCAGCAGCGTCTTCCGCACGAGCAAGGCGGTGATGCGCAACATGATGAAGGCGCGCAAAGGCCGCATCATCAACATCGCGTCGGTGATCGGCGTCACCGGCAACGCGGGCCAGGCGAACTACGCGGCGGCGAAGGCGGGCATCATCGCGTTCAGCAAGTCGATGGCGCGCGAGATCGGCAGCCGCGGCGTCACCGTGAATGTCGTGGCGCCCGGCTTCATCGACACCGACATGACCCGCGGCCTGCCCGAGGAATCGAAGCAGGCGATGCTCGGCCAGATCGCGCTGGGCCGCCTCGGCGAACCGGCGGACATCGCGCGCGCCGTGGCGTTCCTGGCGGGGCCGTCCGCGGCCTACATCACCGGCGAAACCCTGCACGTCAACGGCGGCATGTACATGCCGTGACCGGGGCGCAAAAATCGGCCGCAAGTCACTGAACACAAAGGGGTTGCGGGCGCATATACCGCGCCCCGGCTTTCCCTTACACTATCCGTCTGAACAGTCTCCCGGGAGGAGCAAGCACCCATGAGCAGCATCGAAGAGCGCGTCAAGAAGATCGTTGTCGAACAACTGGGCGTCAAGGAAGAAGAAGTGAC
>DASTWT010000079.1:0-4332 GCA_035765815.1 Luteimonas sp.
GGGGAGGCGGACCAGGGAGACGACGATGGGCGCGACTGCTTTCCAACGCACGGGCGTGGTGTTCCTGCTCGTGGGGCTGTGCCTGGGCATGCGCATGGGCATGAGCCAGGACTTCTCGCTGACGCCGGTGCACACGCACCTGAACCTCGCCGGCGGCGTGCTGATGTTCGTGGCCGGCCTGTTCTACGCGCAGCGGCCGGAGATCCCGCGCTGGGCGGTGACGACGCACTATTGGCTGCACCTGGCGGGCGCGATCCTGCTGGTCGCGGGCATCTACGGTGCGGTCACGCATGCCGCGTGGTACGGGCCGGTGGTCGGCGCGGGCGCCACGGGCGTGTTCCTGGCGATGCTGCTGTTCGCCTGGAACGTGTTCCGCAAGCACGGGACGATGTGACGTGCGCCTGTCGATCCTGATCGCGGGACTGGCGCTGGGCGGTTGCGCGAGCCTCCACGATTCCGGCTGGAAGGGCACGGACGCCGCGCCCTTCGACGGCGCGAAGGCGGCATGCGAGGCGGAAGCGGCGGCGCAACCCGAAGGCACGGCGCGCGCGGAGGCGTTCGACGCCTGCATGGCCGGCAAGGGCTGGCACCGTTCCTGACGCCGTGGCGGCGGGCGCGGCGCGGGCGCCGGATCCGGTGCCCGCGCCTGTCGATCCGGCGCGCGCCGGTTCGTCGCAACGATGAAGGCCCGGCCGTCCCGGGCCACGCGGAACCCATCGCCATGACGACCCGGACCTTGCCGGCCCTCGCGCTCGCCCTCGCCGCCGCCTTCGCCGCCAGCGCGGCGTCGGCGCAGTCGGCGACCTACACCATCGATCCCGGCCACACCTTCCCGGCCTTCGAGGCCGACCACATGGGCATGTCGCTGTTCCGCGGCAAGTTCGACCGCAGCAGCGGCCGGGTCGTGCTCGACAAGGGCGCGGGCACCGGCACGGTGTCGGTCGACATCGACCTGTCCAGCATCCATTTCGGCAACCCGGCGCTCGACGAGCTGATGGCGGATCCGAAGTTCTTCGACACCGCGCAGCACCCGGTCGCGCATTACGAAGGCAAGCTCGTGGACTTCGTCGCCGGCAAGCCCACGCGGGTCGACGGCACGCTGACGCTGCGCGGTGTGACCCGGCCGGTCGCGCTCGAGATCCGATCGTTCAAGTGCATGCCGCACCCGATCTTCAAGCGCGACTGGTGCGGCGCCGACGCCTACGGCCATTTCGACCGCGCCGACTTCGGCATCGCCGAGGGCAGGGACTGGGGCTTCTCGATGGACACCGCGCTGCGCATCCAGGTCGAGGCCGTCGCCGACAAGTGAGCCTGGCGACCGGCTTCGCGCCGGGCGCCGTCAGAACTTGCCGGACACCGTGAACTGGAAGATCGGCCCGATGCGCCGGTCGCGGTCCTCGCGGAAGTCGACCGGGCCGGTGCGGCGATCGACGTACACCGTGCGCTGCCACATGCTGCGCGCGCCGATCAGGTTGGTGATGCCCGCGCGCACGGTGAGGCCGTGCACGTCCTTGTTCTCGACGAACCAGGAATCCCATACCGGGCCTTCCCACAACCGGCCGACCTCGGTGAGGCGGTAGTCGCGGGCGTTGAACTGGTAACTGAAATCGGTGCCCCAGGCCCAGGACGTGCCGGGAATGTCGTCGCGCAACGAGATCTCGGCCATGTCCTTCAGGTTGTTGCTGATCGGGCGGTCGATCCCGGTGAGCGGATCGGCGACCTGGCTGCGCTCGTGCTGCCAGGCGAGGTCGAGCTTGGCGCCGGTCCAGCCGAGCGGATCGAGCCGCAGCGTGCCCTTCCACTCGATGCCCTGCAGGGTGGCGCGATCGATGTTGCCGGGGCTTTCGCCGTCCGGGCCGATCGGGATGGTGTCGACGATGTCGTCGATGCGCTGGGCATAGGCGCGCAGCGTGGTGGTGCCCCAGGCGCCGAGGTTCTTCACGATCTCGGTCTCGAGCTCCCAGGTCTGCGGCGGCACGAGGTCCGGGTTGCCGGCGTTCGCCTGGCCGTCGGCGAGGTCCACCGACGCGAGGAAGTCGTAGAAGTCGAGCTGGCCGACGCGGCGCTGCAGCTTCACGTTGACGTCGAGGCCGGGCTTCGGCTTCCACGCCAGCGACACCTGGCCCTTCGGACGCCGGAAGGCGCGACTCAGCCCGCCGCCGCCGGCTTGCTGCAGGCGCGAGAACTCGCCGCCCGCGGCGACCTGCACCGCGAGGTTCGGCAGCAGGTCGCGGCCGTAGCTGCCCATCAGTTCGTAGCGGTCTTCCTGCACCGTCGCGGTGCCGCCGGGCAGCGGCACTTCCTGGTACGCGCCGTCCGCGTCGAGTTCGTACAGCGACGAGGCGCTGTCGAGCTTGTTGAACGCGTATTCCGCCGACACCTGCCAGTCGCCGCCGAGCTTCCAGCGATACTCGGCGCGCGCGATGCGCTCGGTTTCCTCGCCTTCGCGCGCGAAGCGTTCGCCTTCCGTCGGCGAGCCGTCGAAATAGTGCGTTTCGACGGTGTCCTGCGACGGGTCGAAGGTGTAGCGGTCCAGGCCGATCAGCTTGAGCCGGCCGCCGCCGAGCCCGAATTCGTAATCGCCGCCGAACTCGTAGTTGTGGCCGCCCTCGTCGCTGCGCACGGTGCGCAGGCGATCGGGCAGGCCCGGCCCGCTGCGACGGTCGTCCTCGACGTAGTCGAACAGCAGCTTCTGCCACGACGCGTTGAGGTTGCCGATCGCGCCGGTCGCGCCCTTCCAGGCGAGTTTCGCGCTCACGCGCGGGCGGTCGGATTCGCCGGTCCACGCGTCGTCGCGCAGTTCGCGCACGCTGCCGTCGGCGTTGTAGATGGTGGTGCCGCCGCCGGCGCCGCTGTGGTTGGCGCTGTTGTCGACGCCGAGCGTGTAGTCCAGGCGGCCGCGCGAGCCGCTGACCGAGACGCTGCCGCGGGTGAGCTGCGGGTGGGTGTAGTAGCGCCGGAAATCCGGGCTCCATTCCCACTGGCCGCTGATGCCCTCGGCGCGGGTCACCACGTTGGCCACCTGGCCCGACAGTCCGGGGATGTCGAGCGTGGCGCCGTCGACGATCTCGATGCGGACGACGTTGCCGGCCGGGACCTGCGAGAGCTGGGTGATCACGTCGTTGGACTTCGCCGACAGTCGCTGCCCGTTGACGAGGACGTTGCCCGTGGCCTGGCCGAGGCCGCGCTCGACGACCGCCTCGCGGATCGCGAAGCCGGGCACCTGCTGCAGCATGTCGAGCGCGGTGCGCGGCGCGTAGCGGGCGAAGTCGGCGGGGGTGTAGGTCCGCGCGGCCGCGGGCGCAGGCGCGGCGGGTGCAGGCGCGGCTTCCTGCGCCAGCGCGAACGCAGGCGCGGCGAGCAGCGCCAGCGTGAGCGCCAGCCGGCGCATGGAACCTGTGTTGGGCATCGTCGTTTTCCCCGGGAGTCGAGGAGACCGATGCGCTGCCGGGCGACAGGGTTTAAGCCGTCGACGTCGCGCCCCGCATTCAGCGGCGCCCGGCGACCCGCACCCGGTTGCGGCCGTCGCGCTTGGCGCGGTAGAGCGCGGCGTCCGCGTCCTGCAGCAGGCTGTCGGTGTCCGCGCGGGCGAGGTTGGCGCTGGCCACGCCGGCGCTGATGGTGACGCTCGCCGAGCGCTTCCCGCCGGGCAGGATCACGGCCTGCGCTTCCACGCCGGCGCGCATGCGCTCGGCCACGGCCGCCGCCGACGCCGCATCGGTGTAGGGCAGCAGGCAGGAGAATTCCTCGCCTCCGTGGCGCGCCACCAGCGCGCCCTCGGGCGCGCAGCGCAACAGCGTGTCGGCGACGCTGCGCAGCGCCGCGTCGCCGGCGAGGTGGCCGAAGTGGTCGTTGAAGTCCTTGAAGTGGTCGACGTCGAGGAACACCAGCGAGGCCGGGCCGCCTGGCCCCCTGGTGCAATCGGCCGCCAGGCCCTCGAGCCCTTCCAGCAGCCGGCGGCGGTTGCCAAGGCCGGTGAGCGCGTCGCGGTAGGAGAGCTCGGTGAGGCGCGCGTTGGCCGCGTCCAGCTCCGCCGTCCGCATCGCGACGTGGCGTTCCAGCACGCGCCGCTGCGCGCGCAGCATGCGGGTGCGCGCGTACGCCGCGCCGTAGCCGAGCAGCACCAGCCCGAGCACCGCGGCGAGCGTGACGAGCGGCTGTTGCCACCAGTGCGCCTCGACGCTGATCGGCACGTCGATCGGAACGCTGCGGTTGCCGGCGTAGTCGGTCGCCTCGATCCGCAGCGTGTAGTCCCCCGGCGGCAGCGTGCCGAGGCTGCGCGAATCCTGCGTGGTCCATTCGCCGGGCGTCTCCTCCAGCCCGAGCAGCGTG
>DASTWT010000080.1:0-2557 GCA_035765815.1 Luteimonas sp.
TGCTGCCGCTGGAGATCATCGCCCTGTTCGTGGTCCGCGGCATCGCCGGCTACATCACCGACTACGGCATGGCCCGCGCCGGGCGCAGCATGGTCCGCGACCTGCGCGAGCAGATCATCGGCAAGTACCTGCGCATGCCGAGCACCCATTTCGACGTCGAGTCCGTGCCGTCGATGGTGAGCCGGCTCAACTTCGACACCGAGCAGGTGGCCCAGGCCGGCACCGACGCCGTCAAGGCGATGATCACCGACAGCCTCACCGTCGCGTTCATGCTCGGGATCATGGTGTACGTCAGCCTGAAGGTGACGCTGGCGGTGCTGCTGGTGACGCCGCTGATCGGCGTCGTGGTCTGGTACGTCGGCAAGCGCTACCGCCGGATCAGCCGCGGCATCCAGGAAGACATGGGCCGGCTCGCGCAGGCCGCCGAGCAGTCGCTGGCGGCGCAGCAGGACGTCAAGGTCTACGGCACGCAGGCGTCCGAACAGTCGCGCTACTCGGTGCTCGCCAACCGCGTGCTGCGCCAGAACGTGAAGGTCGAGGCCACGCGCGCCGGCAGTTCCGCGCTGGTGCAGATGCTCGCGGCGTTCGCGCTGGCGGCGATCATCGCGGTCGCCACGCGGCAGGCGCTGGTGGGGCAGATCAACGCCGGCGAGTTCGTGCAGCTGATGATGGCGATGATGGCGATCATCCCGTCGCTGCGCCGGCTGACCAACGTGCAGGCGGTGCTCGGGCGCGGCGTGGCGGCGTCGGAGCGGCTGTTCGCGGTGCTCGACGCGGCCGAGGAAGCCGACCGCGGCACGGCGGCGTTCGGCGGGCGCCGCGCGCGCGGCGAACTGGTGTTCGAGGGCGTCGGGTTGCGTTACGCGACGGCCGGCGCCGACACCGATACCGCGGGCTGGGCCCTGCGCGACATCGGCTTCACCGCGCGCCCCGGCACCGTCACCGCGATCGTCGGCCGCTCCGGCAGCGGCAAGACCAGCCTCGTCCGCCTCGTGCCGCGTTTCTACGAGCCGAGCGCGGGCCGGATCACCCTCGACGGCGTGGACCTCGACGACTACCGCCTCGCCGAACTGCGCCGCCAGATCGCGCTCGTGGGCCAGCGCGTGATGCTGTTCGACGACACCATCGCCGCCAACATCGCCTACGCCGCGCCCGCGGACGAAGCGCGCCTGCGCGAGGTCGCGCGCGCCGCGAACGCGCTCGAATTCATCGAGCGCCTGCCGCAGGGCATGCAGACCCCCGTCGGCGACAACGGCGCGCTGCTCTCCGGCGGCCAGCGCCAGCGCCTGGCGATCGCGCGGGCGATGCTCAAGGACGCGCCGGTGCTGATCCTCGACGAGGCGACCGCCGCGCTCGACGCCGAGTCCGAGCGGCTGGTCCAGGACGCGCTGCAGAAGCTGATGCCCGACCGCACCACGCTGGTCATCGCGCACCGCCTGTCCACGATCGAGCACGCCGACCAGGTGCTGGTGCTCGACCAGGGCCGGCTGGTGGAGCAGGGCACGCATGCGCAGCTGATCGCGCGCGACGGCCTGTACGCGCACCTGCACCGCATGCAGTTCCGCGAGCAGGGCGACGCATGAGCGCGCGCCGCGCGCCGCCGGCCTGGTGGTACGACCCCGGGCGCCCGCCACCGTGGACGGCGCGCGCGCTCGCCGCGCTGTACGGCGCCGCGGTGCGCCTGCGCATCGCCGCGTTCCGTCGCGGCTGGCTGAAGCAGCATCGTGCCGGCGCGCCGGTGCTGATCGTCGGCAACCTCGTCGCCGGCGGCAGCGGCAAGACGCCGCTGGTGGTCGCGCTGGTCGAGCGCCTGCGCGCCGCCGGTCGCACGCCCGGCATCGCCACCCGCGGCTACGGCCGCGACGAACCCGCCACGCCGCGCTGGGTCGAGGCGCGCAGCGATCCCGCGCTCGCCGGCGACGAGCCGGTGCTGCTCGCGCGCCGCACCGGCGCCAGGGTCCGCGCCGACCGCGACCGCGTCGCCGCCGCGCGTGCGCTGGTCGAGGCCGGCTGCGACGTGGTCGTCTGCGACGACGGCCTGCAGCACTACCGCCTCGCGCGCGACGTCGAGATCGAAGTGCTGGACGCGCGCCGCGGCCATGGCAACGGCCGCCTGCTGCCGGCCGGGCCGCTGCGCGAGCCGGAGGAGCGCGCGGCCGCCTGCGACTTCCACGTCGTCAACGACGTCGCCGGAGACGCCGAGCCGGCGTTCGGCCAGTGGCGCATGCAGTTGCGCGCGGGCGACGCGCTGCCGCTGCTCGGCGGCCGCCCGGTGCCGCTGCAGGCCTTCGCCGGAACGCGCGTGCACGCGGTCGCCGGCATCGGCGACCCGGAGCGCTTCTTCGCCACGCTGCGCGCGCAGGGGATCGCGGTCGTCCCGCACGCGTTCCCGGACCACCATCGCTACGCGGCCGGGGATTTCGACTTCGGCAGCGACCTGCCGGTGCTGATGACCGAGAAGGACGCGGTGAAGTGCGCCACGTTCGCCGGCCCGCAGCACTACCTCGTGCCGGTGCGCGCCGAGCTCCCCGAAGCCTTCTGGATCGCGCTGCTCGAC
>DASTWT010000081.1:0-2084 GCA_035765815.1 Luteimonas sp.
CAGCCGCTGATCGACGAGCCGTCGAACATCTTGCCGTCCTCGAACAGCGACGCGTCGACGATCGACTTCGGGAAGGTGACGTGGTGCTGCACGCCGCGCATGTCGGCGAAGCGCAGGTCGATGAATTCGACCTTGTGGTCCTTGATGAGTTTTTCGACGTGCTCGAGGCTGGACATGGCGGCGGGGCTCCGGAGGCGGGATGGCGGCGGGACCTGCTGGAGGTCGCAAGCCGCGTGCCAACGCCCGCGCGCGCCCGGACCGAGGCCTGGCGCGGGCCGGGCCGCCGCCGGCGGCTCGTGGCCGCCCCAAAGTGGTGCGAACGACGCCGCTGGCACCAATCAGGGGCGCAGTGGAATCCCGTAAGCTTGCCGCTCCGCCGCCCAGACCGCACCGGACCGCCCTTGGACACCCTGTTCGCCGCCCTGCTGCTGGGCATCATCGAAGGCGTCACCGAGTTCCTCCCCATCTCCAGCACCGGCCACCTGCTCCTCGCGGAACGCTGGCTCGGGCATCGCAGCGACCTGTTCAACATCGCGATCCAGGCCGGCGCGATCCTCGCCGTCGTCCTCGTCTACCGGCAGCGGCTGGTGCAGCTCGCCTGGTCGTTCCTCGGCCGCGGCGCGCGTCCGGAAGCCGGCGCGGCCACCCTCGCCCAGCCGCCGCGCGACTACGCGCTGAAGCTCGGCGCCGCGTTCGCGGTCACCGCCGTGCTCGGGCTGCTGGTGAAGAAGGCGGGCTGGCAGCTCGACGACGCGGTGCGCCCGATCGCCTGGGCCCTGGTGCTCGGCGGCGCGTGGATGCTGCTGGCCGAGCACTTCGCCGCCAGGCAGGCGGCCGTGCTCGGCGAGCGGGCGCGCATCACGTGGACCGTCGCGATCCTGGTCGGCCTCGCCCAGGTCGTCGCCGGCGTGTTCCCGGGCACTTCGCGCTCGGCGGCGACGATCTTCGTGGCGCTGCTGTTCGGCGTGACCAGCCGCGCCGCGGCCACCGAGTTCGCGTTCCTGGTCGGCATCCCGACGATGTTCGCCGCCACCGCGTACGAACTGCTCGACCTCGTGCGCCACGACGGCATCGGCGGCGAGGACTGGACCGCGCTCGGCATCGCCTTCGCGGCGTCGGCGATCACGGCCTTCGTCGCTGTGAAGTGGCTGCTGCGCTACATCCAGTCCAACCGCTTCACCGCGTTCGCGATCTACCGCTTCGCGCTCGGCGCCGCCCTGCTCGCCTTCCTGTAGGCGTCAGTGCTCCTTCTCGAAGCTGAAGACCAGCGCGTTGTCGTTGCCGAAGAGTCCGCCGAGCACCGCGTGGTATTCGAGCCGTAGCGTCAGGAAGTGGCGCGTCACCAGCGTCGCGCCGACTTCCATCGCCACGCGCCGGTTGTCCATGTTGCGTGGCCGGGTGCGGAAGACCGGGCCGTCCGGCTCGTCGGCGTAGCGCACCGCCACTTCGCCCTGGTCGTCGTTGTCGCCCTGCAGCTCGACCTTGAACTTCGGCAGCAGCGTGCCCCAGCGGATCTCGCGCGTGCCGTCGATGCGCAGCCCGAGGATGCTGGTGCGCGTACGCATCGATTGCGCGTCGTAATGCAGCGCGCCCGGCACGTTCGACGGCTCGGTGTACGCATCCAGCCGGGTGCGCACGTCGTCCTGGCGCCCGTAGGACGTGAAGGTCCACGCCTTGGCCTTGTAGCGGTAGCCCGCGCCGAGCGAGGAGAAGTCCTGGCCGCCGGTGCGCTCGCTGTCGAGCAGGTCGCCGTCGTCGGCGGCCAGCGGCTGGATCGACGCCGCGAGCGCCTGCGCGCCCGCGCCGCCCGCGCCCGCCGCGGCCGCGCCGCCCGAGGGCGAGAAGCGGCGAAGCTGGAAGCTCAGGCGCTGGTGGCCGTGCATCACGTTGACGAAGAACGGCGACGACGACGGATGGAAGCTGCCGTAGCCCGCGGCGGCGTGCGCGCGCGAATCGTTGCGGCTGCCCCGGTGGCCGACGAGGGTGCGGTCCTGGGCGAGGCCGCCGGCGAGGCCGAACGAGAAGCTGTCGCCGAACTGGCGGTCCGCGCCGGTGGTGACGCCCGACGTCTCGAACGTGAGCCC
>DASTWT010000082.1:0-5189 GCA_035765815.1 Luteimonas sp.
GGGCCGGGTTTTTCTTGCCCGTCAGAACAGCAGGTCGATGCCGTGCGCCGCCATCGCGGCGAACTTCCCCGACAGCAGCCCGAACACGCCGACGCAGGCGGCACCGGCCACCCACGCGACCGCCATGAGCGCGCCGTCGCGCTCGAGCAGGGCGAGCGCGAACAGGAGCAGCAGGGCCCCGAACAGGTAGTTGGTGAACGGGATCGGCAGCGACAGCAGCGCGCCGAGCAGCACCAGCAGCAGCCCGGTGAGGAAGGCCGCGGCGCGATGGTGCAGCAGCTGCGGCAGGCGCGGCCGGACCAGCCGCTCCAGCCGCGCCAGCCATGGCGCGACCAGGCGGTCGAAACGCGCCAGCGCGTGCCGGTGCGGGCCGCGTCCGGCGATCGCCCGTGGCAGCCAGGGTTCGCGCCGCCCGGCCAGCAACTGCAACCCGATCAGCACCACCAGCGGGCCGCTGATCGCGCCGCCGATCGGGATCGGGATGAAGGCGGGAAGGGTTGCGACGAACAGCAGCATGCCGAATGCGCGCCGCCCGAGGCCGCCGAGCAGGTCGCGCAGGCGCAGCGTTTCCCGGGGGTCGCCCGCCGTCCACGCGTCGAGCAGGGCGCGCAGGCCGCGGCCGTCGTCGCCATCGTCCGCGTCGTCGCCGCGCGCCGCGCCCGGGCCGCCGTCATTCATCGCCGTCGCCGCCAGCCTCCGGCAGGCGCTGCAGCAGCAGCTTGTCGATGCGCGGCCCGTCCAGGTCCACCACTTCGATGCGCCAGCCGGCCCAGTCGAAGTGCTCGCCGGCGTTGGGGATGCGGCTGAAGCGCGCGATCACCACGCCGGCGGCGGTGTTGTAGTCGTGCTCGTCCTCGCCGGGCAGGGCGCCGCCGCCGAGCAGCTCGCGCAGGTCGTCCACGGGCAGCGAGCCGTCCACGAGCAGCGAGCCGTCGTCGCGCTCGACCACCAGCGCCTCGGCGTCCTGGCCCTCGCCGGACTGCACGCGCCCGATCACCGCGCCCATGAGGTCGTTGAGCGTGACCATGCCGGCGACGTCGCCGTATTCGTCGACCACCAGCGCCAGCGACTGCTGTTCCTCGCGGAAGATCTCGAGCAGCTTCAGTGCGTGGGTGGACTCCGACACGAACACGGCGGGGCGCAGGGTCGCGAACAGGTCGGGGCTGCCCTGGTCGAGGCCGTCGAGCAGGGTTTTCACCTCGAGCACGCCGAGCACGTCGGAATCGCTGCCGCGATAGACCGGGTAGCGCGAGTACGGCGTCTCGCGCATCGCCGCCAGGTTCTCCTCCAGGCTGGCGCCGGCGTCGAGCCAGGCGATGCGCACGCGCGGGGTCATCAGGCTGTCCGCGGTGCGGTCGCCCAGGCGCATCACCCGCTGCATCATGTTGCGCTCGTCGGCGTCGAGCACGCCCTGCTCGTGGCCCTCGGCCACCAGCATCCGGATCTCCTCCTCGGTGACGGTGCCCGCGTCGGCCTCGTGGAGGCCGAGCACGCGCATCGTCAGCCGGGTGCAGGCGGCCAGCAGCACCACCAGCGGCTTGGCGACCTTGGCGAAGAAGTCCATCGGGTAGGCCACCGCCATGGCGATCTCCTCGGGGCGCAGGGTGCCGATGCGCTTGGGCACCAGCTCGCCGACCAGCCCGAACAGGAACAACATGACGATGAAGCCGAACACGAAGCCCAGCTGGTGGGCGTACGGCGCCAGCCAGGCGATGTCCGCCAGCGGTTCGGCCAACTTCGCGCCCATCGACTCGCCGCCGAAGTAGCCGATCAGCAGGCTCAGCAGGGTGATCCAGAGCTGGACCGCCGACAGGAAGCCCTCGGGGTGCTCGGCCAGCCGCAGCGCCTTGCGCGCCCGGCGGCTGCGTTCGGCCAGCTGGCGCAGGCGGGTCTTGCGCGAGGTGAGGACGGCCATCTCCGACATGGCGAAGAAGGCGTTGCACAGGATCAGGAGCAGGACGACCAGGAGCTGCAGCAAGCGCGGGGTCCGGGCGGGTCGGAGGAGGCGCCCGGATCATAGCAGCCGGCCCCCGCCGGGCCGCCGACCCGGCCATGACACGGAACCGTCATAATCCGGCCATATCCTCGTCATCCTTTCGCCACCGGGGCCACGCCGATGTTTTCCCTCCAGACCATCTTTGGCCAGGGCAAGCAGTTCTATGCGCTGCTGGACGAGGCCGCCGACGCCGCCCATGCGAGCACCACGGCCCTGCACGAGATGCTGAAGACGCCGTCCCGGGAACCCTCGCTGGACGCCTTCAAGCTGGCCCGCCAGCGCGAGCGCGACGCGTCGGCCAGGATCAGCCAGGCGCTGGTCGACAACTTCATGACCCCGATCGAGCGCGAGGACATCGAGGCGCTGGGCTCGGCGCTGTACAAGATCCCCAAGCAGGTCGAGCGCTTCGCCGACCGCTACGCGCTGGCCCGGCACCGCCTGGAGGGCATCGACTTCGCGCCGCGCGCGGCGATGCTGGAGAAGGCGGCCGCGGTGGTGGTGGAGATGGTGAAGGAGCTGCGGCACCTGCGCCTGGAGCCGATGAAGCAGCTCAACGACAAGCTGCGCGTGATCGAGACCGAGGCCGACCGCCTGATCCTCGAGCTGCACCGCGACATCTACTCCGGGCGCCTGGACGCCGGCGAGATGTTCCTGCTCAAGGAGTTCTTCGAGATCCTCGAGAAGGCCATCGACCGCTGCCGCGAGGCCGGCGTCGTGGCCTACGAAATCGCGCTGAAGAACAGCTGACGCCGGGGCCGCCGCGATGCTGACCCTCGTCCTGGTGGTGCTCGTCGCCGCCTTCGCCTTCGAGTTCATCAACGGCTTCCACGACACCGCGAACTCGATCGCGGCGTCGGTGGCGACCAAGGTGCTCTCGCCCGGCCAGGCCGTCGCCCTCGCCGCGGTGATGAACCTGGTCGGCGCGCTGACCGGCACCGCGGTGGCCGCGACCATCGCCACCGGCATCGTCAACACCGGCGTGGTCGAGCCGACGATGCAGGTCATGCTCAGCGCGCTGCTCGGCGCGATCGGCTGGAACCTGTTCACGTGGTGGTTCGGCCTGCCCTCGTCGTCCTCGCACGCGCTGATCGGCGGCCTGTGCGGCGCCGCGCTGTCGGCCTCGCACGGCAACTGGGACGCGCTGATCTGGTCGCAGGACCTCGGCGGCTGGACCCACAACAAGGGCCTGGTGTGGAAGGTGTTCCTGCCCATGGTGACCTCGCCCGTGGCCGGCTTCCTGCTCGGCATGGGCATGATGGTGTTCCTGTGGGCGGTGATCTCGGCGATGGCGCGCGCCGGCGGGAAGCTCGCGCGGGCGGCGCGGCCGCGCTGGGTCAACGCCTTCTTCGGCAAGGTGCAGATCCTCTCGGCCGCGTACATGGGCTACGCGCACGGCCACAACGACGCGCAGAAGACGATGGGCGTGATCGCGCTGACCCTGGTCGGGGCGGAGGCGAGCGGCGCGCTCAAGGACCTGCCGCCGTGGCTCGGCTTCATGCATCCGCACGGCGCCGCCGGCGACGACGTCGCGCTCTGGATCGTGCTGAGCTGCGCGCTGGTGATGGCGGCGGGCACCGCGTCCGGCGGCTGGCGCATCATCAAGACGCTCGGCCACAAGATGGTGAAGCTGCACCCGATCAACGGCTTCGCGGTGGACACCAGTTCGGCGACGATCCTGACCCTGGCGGCGCACTTCGGCATGCCGGTCTCGACCACGCACAGCATCTCGACCGCGATCATGGGCGTGGGTTTCGCCAAGAACCCGCGCGCGTTGAAGATCACCGTGATCGAACGCATCATCTGGGCCTGGATCCTCACGATCCCCGCGGCCGGCGGCGTGGCGTTCGGCTTCTACCGGCTGCTGGGCGCGCTGGGCGTGGCGTGAGCCGGCGCGCGGCCAGCGCAGCGCCCGCCACGCGCGGAGCCGCGGCGGCGACGCCGGAACAGCGCATCCTCGCGGCCGTGCGGGCGATCCCGGCCGGGCAGGTCGCCGCCTACGGCGAAGTCGCGCGGCGCGCGGGCCTGCCGGGACGCGCGCGGCTGGCGGCGAAGGTGCTCAGCGGCAACACCGATCCCGGGCTGCCCTGGCACCGCGTGCTGCGCGCCGACGGGCGCATCGCGTTCCCGGCCGGCTCGAAGGGCCATCGCGAGCAGGCGCGCCGGCTGAAGGCCGAGGGCGTGCGCGTGGACAAGGGCCGGGTGCGGATCGCCGCCACGGCCGGCTTCGACATGGACGCCGAGGTCTGGGCGCCGCGCTGAACGCCGGACGCACGCCGCGCGCGGCACGCTGAACACGCGCCGGTCGGCCGACCGGTATCATTGGCGGCACGATGTTCTCCAATATCCCCCCCGTCACCAAGGCGCTGCTGGTCGCCAACGCAGCCGTGTTCCTGCTGCAGCAGCTGCTCGGCGATGCGGCGTTCGCCGCCTTCATGCTCTGGCCGTTCGGCGCCGGCGCCGGCGATCCGTTCGGCGCGGCGACGATGTTCCTGCCGTGGCAGCTCGTCACCTACGCGTTCCTGCACGGCAGCTTCGCGCACGTGGGCTTCAACATGCTCGCGCTGCTGATGTTCGGCGCGCCGCTCGAATACACCTGGGGCCAGCGCCGCTTCCTCGCGTATTACTTCGTGTGCGTGCTGGGCGCCGGCCTGTGCCAGCTCGCGGTCGGTTCGTGGGCGGTGGCGCAGGGCGGCGTCGCGTACCCCACGGTCGGCGCATCGGGCGGCATCTTCGGCCTGCTGCTGGCCTACGGCATGCTGTTCCCGAACCAGCGGGTGATGCTGCTGATCCCGCCGATCCCGATGCGCGCGCGCACGCTGGTGATCGTGTACGGCGCGATCGAGCTGCTGCTCGGCTTCACCGGGCTGCAGCCGGGCGTGGCGCATTTCGCGCACCTGGGCGGGATGCTGTTCGGCTGGCTGCTCATCCGCTACTGGCGCGGCCAGCCGCCGTTCGGACGCGGCGGCCCGCGCCGGCCGCGCCCGCGCATCGTCCGTTGAGGCCTAGCGCCAGACCTTGATCTGCTGCGGGGCGGCGCGCTGCATCGGCGTGCCCGCCGCGCACGAGAACGCGGCGCCGAAGCCCGGGTCGTTGGCGAGCGGGCCGTTCGCGCGCCATTGCCCCGGCGCGTGCACGTCCGTGGCGGCCAGCCGCTGCGCGACGTCGGCCGACATCTGCTGCGGCCAGAGCCGCG
>DASTWT010000083.1:0-5197 GCA_035765815.1 Luteimonas sp.
CACCTTCATGCCCTGCCCCGGCTTGATCCAGCATTTCCACGCGCCGGGCGGCCCGGGCGTGCGTGTCGATTCGCACATCTACGAGGGCTACCGCGTCCCGTCGAACTACGACTCGATGATCGGCAAGCTCATCGTGCACGGGCCCGACCGCGAGACCGCCATCGCGCGCATGCGGGTGGCGCTGAGCGAGATGGTGGTGGACGGCATCAAGACCAACGTGCCGCTGCAGCAGCGGATCATGGCCGACGCCGGCTTCCAGCGCGGCGGCCAGAACATCCACTACCTCGAGAAGCGGCTGGCGGAGCAGAAGGAAAAGTCGCTGTCGATCGTGTAGGGTCGTACCGGGCGCGCGCCGCGGCGGCGCGCGCCGGCTCGGGGGAGCCGGCATGCAGCAGGTGCCATCGCGTGGCCATCGCAGCGCGGCGAAAATCCGCCTCGACGAGACGGTCGCCAACATCGAGCTGACCCTGATCAGCATCGTCCAGGGCCTGGCCCTGGGCGTGCTGGCGAACGCGGCCGTCGGCCCGATCGTCGGCCTCGACTGGCAGGCCTGGCCGTACATCGCGACCGGCCTGGCGCTGATCCTGATCTTCTGGTCGCGCGCGCTGCTGCACACGCTCTCGTTCATCGGCTGGCCGCTGGAATTCGGCCACACGTTCCTCTACTTCGCTTCCACCCTCGTCGAGGCCGCGGCACTCACCCAGGTCTCCGCGCCGGCGCACTGGTACGCGTTGAACGCGCTGTACGCGGCCTGCGTCTGGTGCCTGTACGCCTGGGACCTGCGGCTGGTGCGGCAGCAGGCGCACGATTTCCGGACGCCGGGCGAGCAGGCGCTGCTGGCCGACATCCTGGCCGACCAGCGGCTCAACATCCGCTGGATGATCCCGGCGACGGTCGCGTTCCAGGCGCTGTGCTGGTGGCTCGTGCACCGCTACCCGGCGGCCATGCTCGAGCGCGGCTGGCACCTGCTCGCGATCGGGCTGACGCTCGCCTTCAGCCTCAACTACCTCCGCGACGGCGTGCGCATGCTGCGCCGGCGCCAGGACTGGATCGTCGAACGGCACGCGCAGGAACGCGCGGAAGCCTGAGCGCGCGCTGGCCGCGCGCTGCGCGGATCGCCGTTTACGATTGCACCCCGGATTCGAAGGACGGACATGCCGCGCCACCATCGCCTGCTCCCCGCCGCCGCCATCGCGACGCTCGCGCTGTCGCTGCCGGCCGCCAGCCAGACCGCGAAGAAGGGCCCCGAAACGCTGCTCTACATCGACCTGGCCACCCACGACATGCCCGGCATGCCGAACATCGGCGGCCTCGGGAAGATGGCGATGGGCCTGTTCGGCGGCCGCGGCGCGAACAACGCCTACGGCGCGACGAAATATCCGGGCATGCCCGGGCAGTACATGGACGTCACGCTGCGCAACAGCCTGAATCCCGGCGGCGCCGCGGCCGACGCCGTGCCTGCCGGCCTGCGCCTGGGCGACAGCCTGCCGCTGCTCGCGCCGAAGCCGCAGAAGGACGAGCCGGTCGACCGCGCCCCGCAGTTCGGCGGCAAGCCGCCGGATGCCGCCGCACGCATCCTGATCTACTGGGGCTGCGGTACCGAGGTGCGCGCCGGGCAGCCCAGGGTATTCGAGGTCAGCAGCAAGGACGGCAAGGTCAAGGTCAGCGGCTCGATGGAAGGCCGCTACGTGCCCGACCGCGACCCGCGCACCGGCCCGGACACCGCGCTGTGGCCGAACGACAAGGACCGCCGCAGCGTGCCCGAGGGCGCGTCGATCGCCGGCGACCATCGCATCACGGGCGACCGCGTTCCCGAATCGCTGAAGTTCGCGCTCGGCCGGGACCAGGACTTCATGCCGAAGATCGCGCTCACGCACAGCGGCGACCTGGCCGCCGGGCAGACCTGGCGGTGGCAGCCGGTGGCCAGCGCGCGCGGCTATTTCCTGCACGCGATGGGCATGCAGGGCGACACGCTGGTGCTGTGGAGCAGCTCGGAGACCCCGGATGCGGGCATGGGCGTGGTCGACTACCTGCCCAACGCGACCGTCGACAAGTGGATCCGGGAAAAGGTGCTGCTGGCGCCGACCGCGGCTTCGTGCGCGATCCCGAAGGGCATCTTCGCCGGCAGGGACGGCCAGGCGGCCGGCGGCATGCTGCAGATGATCGCGTACGGCCCGGAGACGAACCTGTCCTGGCCGCCGAAGCCGAAGGATCCGAAGATCGCGTGGGACCCGGAGTGGAACGTGCGCGTGCGCACCAAGTCCACCGCGACGGCGATGCTCGGCATGGACTTCGGCGCCGCGATGCAGGAAGGTGGCGAGGACGGCGATGCGCGCCGGGAGCAGGCGCCGGAACAATCGCAGGAGAAGCCCACGATGAAGAAGCTGCTCAAGGGCCTGCTGGGACACTGACGACGCATGCCGTTCCTCGAACTCTCGGTCCGTTGCCGGCTCGCCCAGCAGCCGCGCTACGAGCACGCGCTGGAGGACGTCGGCGCGCTCGCGGTGACCCTGCTCGACGCCGACGCGTCGACGCCGGACGAGCGCGCGATCCTCGAGCCGGGCGTCGGGCAGACGCCGCTGTGGGACGAGATCGCGCTGTCGGCGCTGTTCCCGCACGATGCCGACGCGCTGATGCTGCTCGCCGCGCTCGAGAGCTTCGACCCGGGCCTGGACTGGACGCGCGCGTCGTTCCGCGCCGTCGGCGACCAGGACTGGGAACGCGCCTGGATGGACCAGTACGCGCCGCTGTCGTTCGGCGCGCGCACCTGGATCGTGCCCTGGAACCGCGAGCTCCCGCCCGCGGCGGGCGTCGCCGATGCGGCGGTGGTGCGGCTCGATCCGGGCTTGGCGTTCGGCTCCGGCACGCATCCGACCACCGCGTTGTGCCTGGAATGGCTCGACGCGCTGGCCGGAGACGGCTTGCTGCGCGGGGCGGACGTGCTGGATTTCGGCTGCGGCAGCGGGATCCTGGCGCTGGCAGCGCTCAAGCTGGGCGCTGCGTCGGCGACCGGCGTCGACAACGACCCGCAGGCGCTGTTGGCCACGCGCGACAACGCCGAGCGCAACGGCGTCGCCGACCGCCTGCAAGTGCATCCGCCCGACGGCGCGCCCGACCGCAGGTACCCGGTGGTCGTGGCGAACATCCTGGCCTCCGCGCTGGACGCGCTGGCCCACGTGCTGGCGGCGCGCGTCGCCCCCGGCGGGCGGATCGCGCTGTCGGGCATCCTCGACGGGCAGGAACCCCCGCTCCTGCAGCGCTATTCCGCGTGGTTCGACGCGTTGCGGGTGGAACGGCAGGGCGACTGGCTGCGCATCGACGGCGTCCGCCGGCCGTAGAGCCGACCCATGGTCGGCTTCGCGTCGACAGCCGGCCATGGGTCGGCTCTACAATCGACGCATGCCCGCCCTGCCCACGTTCCTCGAACCTCCTGCGGACGGCGCCGGCGCCGGCGACGGTCGCGCCCCGCGCGCACCGCGCCACGGCATCGCGATCGTCGTCGCGCTCTCGCTGCTCCTCGTCGTGCAGGTGCTGCTCGCCGACCGCGTGCAGCTCGCCGCGGATGCACGCTGGCGGCCGGCGGTCGAAACCGCATGCGCGGTGCTGCGCTGCCAGGTGCCGGCGTGGCGCGAGCCTGCGGCCTTCACCCTGGTGCAGCGCGACGTCCGCCCCGATCCTGCGCGACCGGGGGCGCTCCGCGTCGCCGCGAGCTTCCGCAACGACGCGCGCTGGGCACAGGCCTGGCCGCTGCTCGTGCTGACGCTGTCGGATGCGGACGGGCGCGCGGTCGGCTTCCGCGCGTTCACGCCGTCGGAGTACCTGGGCAAGGCGCCGGCGCAGGCCACGCTCGCCAGCGGCGCCAGCGCCGTGGTCGCGCTGGACGTGATCGAGCCCGGCCCCGGCGTGGTCGCCTTCACTTTCGATTTCCGCTGAACGCGTCCGTGCCGACGGCCGTTCGCATGGCATGCGGGACGGGGTCGCGCTAGACTCGTTCCCCCCGCCGGCCGCGCGCCGGTGGTGCATCGGATCCCCGGGGGAATCGCTTGAACGCCGTCGACCGCACCGAAACCAGCCGTGGCGGCAATCGGCCGCCGCTGCGCGAGCACGTCGCCAATTCGGTTCGACGCTACCTGCGCGACCTCGACGGTTGCGATGCCAACGACCTGTACGAGATCGCGCTGCGCGAACTCGAGATCCCGCTGTTCGCGGAAGTGCTGCAGCACTGCGACGGCAACCAGAGCCGCGCGGCGGCGATGCTCGGCATCCATCGCGCGACCCTGCGCAGGAAGCTGCGCGACTACGGAATCGCATGACCATGGGTGGCGGAGGGATGCGCGGCGAACCCGTGCGCGTGCGGCGCGCGCTGCTTTCCGTTTCCGACAAGACCGGCCTGCTGGACCTGGCGCGCGCGCTCGAGCGCCACGGCGTCGCCCTGCTTTCCACCGGCGGCACCGCCCGCGCCCTGCGCGAGGCGGGCCTGGCGGTCACGGACGTCAGCGAGGCCACCGGCTTCCCCGAAATGATGGACGGACGGGTGAAAACCCTGCATCCGGTGGTCCACGGCGGCCTCCTGGGCCGCGCCGGCACCGACGACGCCGTCATGGCCGCCCACGGCATCGCGGCGATCGACCTGCTGGTGCTCAACCTGTATCCGTTCGAGCGCGTCTCCGCCGATCCGTCGAGTTCGCTCGAGGAGATCGTCGAGAACATCGACATCGGCGGCCCGGCGATGCTGCGTTCGGCGGCGAAGAACTTCGCACGCGTGGCGGTCGCGACCGACCCGGCGCAGTACGGTGCCATCGTGGCCGAGCTCGACGCGAACGAAGGCGCGCTGTCGGCGAAGACGCGCTTCGCGCTGTCGGTGGCCGCGTTCAACCGCGTCGCGCAGTACGACGCCTGCATCAGCGACTACCTGTCCTCGCTCGGCGACGACGGCGCGCGCGGCCTGTTCCCGGCGCAGCAGAACAGCAACTTCGTGAAGGTGATGGACCTGCGCTACGGTGAGAACCCGCACCAGCACGCCGCGTTCTACCGCGACCTGTGGCCGGTGCCGGGCACGCTGGCGACGTTCTCGCAGCTGCAGGGCAAGGAGCTGAGCTACAACAACCTGGCCGACGCCGACGCCGCGTGGGAATGCGTGCGCCAGTTCGAGCAGCCGGCCTGCGTGATCGTCAAGCACGCCAATCCCTGCGGCGTG